>CAYMPK010000009.1:17188-26681 GCA_964392145.1 uncultured Actinomycetes bacterium
CACCCGGCGGTACCACATCCAGGCCTCCGGGTTGATCGGTTCGCCGACGGATCCGAGGAGCCGCAGACTCGACAGGTCGTACCCAGCGGGGATGTCCTCGCCCCACTTCATCATCGTGCGGATCAAGGTTGGTGCCGTGTAGAGGATGGTCACGCCAAGTTCCTGAACGATCTCCCACAACCTGCCCTTGTGGGGAGTGTCGGGGGTGCCTTCGTACATCACCTGGGTCGCCCGGTTGGCCAATGGGCCATAGACGATGTAGGAGTGGCCGGTCACCCAACCGACGTCGGCGGTGCACCAGTACACATCGGTGTCGGGCTTGATGTCGAACACGTTCCGGAACGTGAAGGCGGTTTGGGTCAGGTAGCCGCCGGTGGTGTGCAGGATCCCCTTCGGCTTCCCGGTCGTTCCCGAGGTGTAGAGGATGAAGAGTGGGTCCTCCGCGTCCTGGGGTGCATAGGTGTGCGTGGGTGACTGCGAACCCACGTAGTCGTGCCACCACAGATCGCGGCCCTCGGTCCAATTCACAGGCTGGTTGGTGCGGCGCACGACGATGACGTTGGTGATTGACTCGGCTCCGGTGGCGATCGCTTCGTCAACCACGACCTTCAGTCCGCTAGGTGCTCCGCGCCGGTAACCGCCGTCGGCGGTAATGACCACCTTCGCCTCGGCATCCTCGATGCGCGAGCGCAGTGCCTCCGCCGAGAAGCCACCGAAAACGACCGAGTGCACCGCACCGATGCGCGCGCACGCCAGCATGGCGATGGCCGCCTCCGGCACCATCGGTAGGTAGATCGCCACTCGGTCGCCCTTGGTCACCCCGAGCGACTCAAGTGCGTTGGCGGCCTGGTTTACCTCACGCTGAAGGTCGGCATACGTCACCCGACGGTGTTCTCCTTCACGTTCGCCGATCCAGTGGATCGCGACCTGATCACCGAAGCCGTCCTCGACGTGTCGATCCACGCAGTTGTAGGCGACGTTCAGCTGGCCGTCGGCGAACCACTTGGCGAACGGCGGGTTGGACCAGTCGAGGGTCTGGGTGAAATCCCGGTCCCAGGAGAGCAACTCTCGAGCCTGCCGGGCCCAGAACTCCGGACGGTCGGCGTCGGCCTCCGCGTAGAGTTCGGGTCCGGCGTTGGCCGTCGCCACGAATTCCGCCGACGGCGGGAAGGATCGCTCCTCGTTCATGAGGTTCTCAAGGGCATCTGATGTCATCTTCGGTCCTCAGCTATCGCCGGTCGTGGGTCGTCGGGGCATACGAGTGGTCGAATTGTGGTCATCGGGACGTTGCGAGAACGTTGCGCTCAGGCGCCCCGATCGTAGGTGCTACGAGCGCTCGGACGCCAGGCTAGCCAGGTCGGCCGCGACCGCGGCGTGTCGCGGACTCCTGGATGGCCGTCCTTGGGCGTAGTTTCGCAATTGTCGGGTCTGGTAGCAGGCGCCCTGCGTGCCTGCGGGCCAGACCAATCGCCGCTAAGCCGGGAGGCACGTGTGCCAGCAAGTCCGACCGACCCCAACGTTCGCACCTACGTGCTGGACACCTCCGTGCTCCTGTCGGATCCCCAGGCGATCCTGCGATTCGATGAGCATCGGGTCGTGCTGCCGGTGGTGGTCATCGCAGAGTTGGAGGCCAAGCGCACACATCCGGAGTTGGGCTACTTCGCCCGTACCGCCCTCCGGTTGCTGGACGACTTACGACTGGAGCACGGCGCGCTGCACTCGCCGGTGCCGTTGCCCGACGGTGGCGAACTCAGCGTCGAACTCAACCACACCGACCCGAGTGCCCTGCCCGACGGCCTACGGCTGGAGGGCAACGACACCAGGATCCTCGCGGTGGCCGCGAACCTGGCGGCCGAGGGCCTTGACGTCGTAGTCGTCAGCAAGGACCTGCCGATGAGGGTCAAGGCGTCGGTCGCGGGTCTCGCGGCCGAGGAGTACCGGGCCGAACTTGCCATCACGAGCGGCTGGACCGGGATGGCCGAGGTGCGGGTGTCCCCAGAGGATCTCGACTCGCTGTACTCGGACGAGATCATCGACCTCGACGAGGCGCGGGAGCTGCCGTGCCACACAGGTCTCGTGCTGGTCTCCGATCGTGGCAGCGGCCTCGGACTCGTGACACCCGGCAAGCAAGTGCGGCTCGTGCGCGGCGATCGGGAGGTATTCGGGCTGCACGGCCGCTCGGCTGAACAGCGGGTGGCGTTGGAGTTGTTGCTCGACCCGGAGGTCGGCATCGTGTCGTTGGGCGGCAACGCCGGCACGGGCAAGTCTGCCCTCGCCCTCTGCGCGGGACTGGAAGCGGTCTTGGAACGACGACAACACCGTAAGGTGGTCGTGTTCCGGCCGCTCTACGCCGTAGGAGGGCAGGAGCTCGGATACCTGCCGGGCTCAGAGAACGACAAGATGGGCCCGTGGGCGCAGGCGGTGTTCGACACCCTCAGCGCCGTCACCACCCCGGAGGTACTGGAGGAGATCCTCGACCGGGAGATGATCGAGGTGCTGCCGCTGACCCATATCCGCGGCCGGAGCTTGCACGATTCCTTTGTCATCGTCGACGAAGCGCAGTCACTCGAGCGCAATGTCCTGCTGACGGTGCTGTCCAGGATCGGGCGTGACTCCCGAGTGGTGCTCACCCACGACATTGCCCAACGGGACAATCTTCGCGTGGGCAGGCACGACGGTGTGGTGGCCGTTGTCGAGAAACTCAAGGGGCACCCGCTGTTCGCCCACGTCACCCTCAGCCGATCCGAACGATCGGCGATCGCCGCCCTCGTCACGGAGTTGCTCGGCGACGCGGGCTGAAGCGCACACCAGGATCTCAGCCGGGCAGGCATCACCTCGACGGCCTCAGGCGAGGGCCTTCATGTAACGGGGAGCGAGGCGGGTCTCAGTAGGCCCAGTTCTGGCCCTGGTTCCAACGGGCGAACTTGCCCATCCCGTAGGTGTGACGCACGTAGTTCAGCGCGGCCCAGATGTTGGTGTAGGGCACGGCCTGGTAGCGCAGGCTCCGATATCCGGGCTTGGCGTAGGCCTGGTACGTGGGTGCGATCACCTGCAGCAGGCCCATCGAAGGGGTACCGCGGCGGGCGTTGGAGTCCCACAGGTTGATGGCGTTTGGGTTGCCGCTGGACTCCTGCTGGATCTGCGCCAGGATGCCCGGTAGGTACTTCTGCGGGATCTTCTGCTCGGCCATCACGGCGCTGACGAGGTTGGCCCAGCGCAGGACCTTGGGGTAGAAGGCGCTGCCGTTCGGGTGCCGCAAAGGTGCGCCGCGCCAGGGTGACGGACCGGTGCGGACATTGGCCTTCGGTACCGCGGAGGTGACGATTGGCCGCGTGGTGGTTGTTGGCGCGGCTGTGGCAGGAGCGGCGATCATTGCGGAGAGCGGGAGGGCCAGAGCGGCGCCCACCACTGCGAACCGCGCGATACGCGAGGACATGCACTATCCCATCGTCGACAACAAGACACGCGGCAGACCCCGTGGCCGTTCGGTCTGATCCGCTGCTGTGCCACCTCTGGGATGACCGAGCGCGGCGCCGATGAATTCCGTGGCCGGGCCTTTCGCTTCCCTCACCATGCCGCGTCAACGGTCACTGTTCAAATGAGGTAAGGATTTCCACAACCTAAGAAATACCCACATATCCGGTCAAACCGGACACTAGTAGCGCTCCTTTGCGGATTCTTGGGAGACGGGGTGGCCCATGTCACGCCGAGCCAGACGGTTGCTTCGCGTCGATTCCCCAGCATTCGACGTCATCGGACTCTGTCGGCATGGTTCGCCGAGTTCGACTTACGCGGTCGGGCCGCTGAGTCAGTGGCCCGGCGTAGGGTGTCCTCGTGGGAGTCGAGGTGCGCTTCATCGGTCACGCCACAATCTCGATCGCGACGCCGACAACGAGGATTCTCACCGACCCGCTGCTGCGGACCCGCATCTCTTTTCTCCGCCGGCTGATGCCGCCGCCGGGACCGGATTCGCTAGCCCGCCCGGATGTGGTGCTGCTGTCCCACCTGCACCATGACCACACCGACCTTCCCTCCTTGCGCATGCTCGGGGGGCGCACCCTGGTGATCACGCCGCCTGGGGCGGGCGAGTTCGTGGCTGCGGCCGGCGTCCCGCGGGTTGTCGAGTCGGTGGTCGATGAGCCGATCGTGGTCGCCCCGGACACGGTCATCACGGCTGTACCCGCGGTGCATGACGGTGGGCGTACGCCATTCGGTCCGCACGCCACCGCCGTCGGGTACCTGATCGAGGTGGCCGATCGACGGATCTACTTCGCGGGCGACACCGACATCTTTCCCGACATGGCCTATCTGGGGCCGGTCGATCTGGCGCTGCTGCCTGTTTGGGGCTGGGGCCCCAATCTCGGCCCCGGTCACATGGATCCGGCGGGTGCTGCTCAGGCGGCCGCTTTGTTGTCGGCGGGCACGGCGATCCCGATTCACTGGGGTACCTACTTCCCGCTCGGCATGCGGCAGGCCTTGCTCGGTGCAGCACAATTCCTCACCGATCCGCCGCGGGAGTTCGCACGTCGAGCGGCTGACATCGCCCCCGACACCGATGTGCTGGTGCTCGAACCGGGTGACGGGTGCGGCCTGTGGCAATGATGTCCCGGCGGGAGCGCAAGGCCCTTGTCAAAGACCTATCCAAGCGTCCCCGACGTAGACCGTGGATGGCGTTGGCCAACTACCTGATCTCCTGCCTGGTCCTGTGGATCGCGTTGATCCCGACCAGGAGCCTGGTGATCACCAGTTGGATCGGAGTTCCCATCGCAGCAGCGCTGGTCCTGGTTGTGGGCTGGGCCCTCCGTCCTCTCCTCATCAGGCTGGCAATGATGTTCAGCTGGCTCGGAGCCATCCTGCTGGCCCTGTTCTTCAACGCCTGCGTGATGTACGTCGCCCTGATCCTGGCACCGGGCATCGAGGACACCGGTTTCGGTTCGGTGTTCCTGGCGGCCTGGCTCTACGTGATCCTCTTCTCGGTCGTCCACTGGTTCCTTGCCTCCGACAGTGAGGAGGTCTTCCTCACCTACCTCACCCGGCGGGCGAGTCGCAAGGAGTTCGCGGCCGCTCTGACGCCCGCGGAACTGGCCGCTCTACGGTCCGGCGAACCCATCCCGGACGGTCTGATCATGGTTCAGATCGACGGATTACCGGCACCGGTCCTGGAATGGGGTGTGAAGAGCGGGAACTTCCCGAACCTGGCTCGCTGGATTCGATCCGGGGAGATGGCGTGGAGCGAGTGGACCGTCCGCATCCCGTCGACCACGCCCGCATCACAGGCTGGACTGCTGCATGGTGACAACTTCGACATCCCGGCCTTCCGCTGGTTCGAGAAGGACGCCGGCAAGCTGATCGTGGCCAATCACCCCCCGGACGCGGCGGAGATCGAACGTCGCATCACCAACGGTCGGGGCCTCCTCGCCGACAACGGGGTGTCGATCTCGAACCTGTTCTCCGGCGATGCCACCGAATCGATCCTGGTGATGTCGAAACTCCGCAGTTCGACCAACCCACGGGCCTCCAGTTCCTATGCCTCCTTCTTCACCCACCCGGCGGGCTTCGCCAGGGCGATTGTGGTCTCGATCGGTGAGATGGGAAAGGAGGTGTTCCAGGCGCGCAAGCAGCGCACCCGCGGTGTCGAGCCGAGGATCCACCGGGGTGGGTCGTTCATCTTCCTCCGCGGGATCACCAATGTGCTGTTGCGCGACCTGAACACCTCACTGGTGGTGCAGTCGATGATGCGTGGCGTGCGCAGCGTCTACGTCGACTACGTGGACTACGACGAGATCGCTCACCATGCCGGAGTGGTCCGCCCGGAGAGCCTCCGCGCCCTGGAGGGGATCGACAAGGTGCTCGGACAGCTCATGCGGATCGCCCCCTACACCCCTAGGCGCTATCACCTGGTCTGCGTCTCCGACCACGGCCAGAGTCAGGGCGCGACCTTCAGCCAGAGATACGGCGAACCGTTGGAGAAGTTGATCAACGACCATATGGGCGCGGGGGCGACCGCTGCAGCGGCCACCGGAACGGTCGAGGATTGGGGACCTGTCAACGCTTTCCTGTCCGAGTTGCAGACCCACCGCTCGATGTCCGGCGGGGTGACCCGACGCGTGTTGCGCAACCGCAACGCCGACGGGGTAGTGGCCCTCGGCCCCACCGGGGAGGAACACGCAGACGCGAGCAACATCGACGACGCCCAGGCCCATGACGCTGTCGTCATCGGGTCGGGCAACCTCGGCGGCGTGTGGTTCACCGGGCACGGGAACCGGCTCACGGCGGAGGACATAGAGGAGCACTGGCCGGGAATGCTCGAAACGCTCGCTGGGCATCCGGGCGTCTCCTTCGTGGTAGTTGCCACCGAACGGGATGGTCCGGTGGCGATCGGGCGCAATGGCCTGCACCGGTTGCTGTCCGACGAGGTCGAGGGGATCGATCCGTTGGCGCCTTTCGGTCCGGAGGCCCGCGAGGACTTCCTGCGTGCCAGTAGGTTCCCCCATGCCCCGGACATCTACCTGAACTCGATGTACGACCCGCGCAGCGATGAGGTGGCCGCTTTCGAGGAGCTGGTCGGGTGCCATGGTGGGCTGGGCGGTTGGCAGACGCGCGCCGTGCTCATCCATCCGTCGGACCTGCCCATCGGATCAGACCTGTTGAACGCGCAAGGAGACCTGGTCGGCAGTGAGAACGTCCATCGGCAGCTGGTGCGCTGGTTGGAGTCGCTGGGACATCGCGCCGAGATCAAACCGGTACCACTCGAAGGCGGTCAGGATGGCCAGGCCCCGGAACTCGGCCAGGTCGTGCGCCGAGGGGTGCCGCAGGGCAGGTTCAGGACGGCGGACCGACCGGTATCCGAGTGATGGTCGGCTTCTCCGTCTCGGCGAAGAAATCGTTGCCCTTGTCGTCGACGACCACGAAGGCGGGGAAGTTCTCCACCTCGATGCGCCACACGGCTTCCATCCCGAGTTCCTCGAAGTCGAGAACCTCGACCTTCTTGATGCAGTCGAGGGCGAGCCGGGCGGCCGGGCCGCCGATCGATCCCAGGTAGAAGCCTCCGTGGGCCTTGCACGCCTCGCTGACGACTTTCGATCGATTCCCCTTGGCGAGCATCACGTAGGAGCCGCCGGCGGCCTGGAACTGATCCACGTACCCATCCATCCGGCCTGCGGTGGTGGGACCGAACGAACCTGAGGCGTAACCCTCGGGTGTCTTGGCCGGTCCGGCGTAGTAGACGCAGTGGTCACGGAGATAGTCGGGCATCGGTTCACCGGCGTCGAGCATGGCCTTGATCCGGGCGTGGGCGATATCGCGGGCGACCACCATCGGACCAGTGAGCGATACGCGGGTCTTCACGGGCAACGTGGAGAGTTGTTCGCGGATCTCGGCCATCGGACGATTGAGATCGATCTGCACCACGTCGTCATCGAGGTGCTCGTCGGTCACCTCCGGTAGGAACTTGGCCGGATCATGCTCGAGCTGCTCGAGGAAGACCCCCTCGGCGGTGATCTTCGCCAGCGCCTGTCTGTCAGCGGAGCAGGAGACGGCGATCGCGATCGGGTTCGAGGCTCCGTGACGCGGCAGCCGGATCACCCGCACGTCGTGGCAGAAGTACTTACCGCCGAACTGAGCGCCGATCCCGAACTGCCGGGTGAGTTCGAGCACTTCCGCTTCCATCTCTTGATCGCGGAAGCCGTTGCCCCAGCGCGACCCCTCCGTCGGCAGGGTGTCGAGGTACTTCGCCGACGCGTATTTGGCGGTCTTCAAAGCGAACTCTGCACTGGGACCCCCGACGACCACCGCAAGGTGGTAGGGCGGGCAGGCAGCTGTGCCGAGTTTGCTCAAGCTCTCATCCAGGAAAGCGGTCATCGACTTCGGGTTGAGGACGGCCTTGGTCTCCTGGAACAGGAAGGACTTGTTCGCGCTGCCGCCGCCTTTGGCCATGAAGAGCAGCTCGTACTCGTTGGCATGGGCCTCCTTGGTATCGGCGTACAACTCGATCAGGGCCGGCAGGTTGGTACCGGTGTTCACCTCCTCCCACATCGTCAGCGGCGCCATCTGGGAGTAGCGGAGGTTCAACTTCTGGTAGGCGTCGTAGATGCCTCGGGAAAGGAACTCCTCATCGCGTCCGGGAACCAACACGCGGCTGCCGCGCTTACCCATGACGATGGCCGTACCGGTGTCCTGACACATCGGGAGGACCCCGCCGGCCGCGATGTTCGCGTTCTTGAGCAGGTCCAAGGCCACGAAGCGGTCGTTGGCCGAGGCCTCCGGGTCGTCGATGATGTTTCGCAGTTGCTGCAGGTGCGCGGTTCGAAGCAGGTGCTGGATGTCGTGGATCGCCTCGTAGGCGAGGAGCCGCAGTGCCTCCGGCTCGATCGTCAGGAAGGTACGGTCGGCTGCCTGGAAGGTGCCCACGCCCTCGGTGGTCAGGAGTCGGTAGGTGGTCGTGTCCTCGCCGAGCGGGAGCATGTCGACGTAATTGAAGTCGGGCATACCCGTCAGCCTAGCCCCGAAGCGACCGGTCATCTCGGCTGGACGCCGTGGTCCAGGGGGGCTGTCGGCGTTGGCGCAGTGGGTCGGGCCGCGATGGCGCGGCGTAGGGGAGGATGCGCCTCAGTGCCAGAACGTCGCCAGTTCCGCGGCGTGCTCGGCCGCTTGGCGTTGGCCCATGGCGATCGCCTCGGGGACCGCTGACGGAGACATCAACTTCGACACCTCAGTCGGCTCCGGACCGCGGAGGATCACCTCGGTGCCGTGGGCCTGCAGTGCGGCCACCTCGTCGGCCAGGGCCGTCGGCTTGATGGTCATCATGGCCTCAGGCATGGGTGCGTTAGCGCCCAGGGAAAATATCACTGCCCTGGAAGCACCACAGACAACATCGGAGTGGATCCCGCTGCCGCTCACTCCGCCGTCCATGCACTTGCGATCCAGGATTGGCTGGGGGGAGAAGAGTCCGGGCACCGCGCTGCTGGCCGCCGAAGCTGCAGCCACAGGGACGCCCGCAGCGCGGTTGATGATGAGGCGTTCACCGGTGTAGGTGTCCACGGTGGCGATGTTCAGGGACGCCGCAGGCCACTTGGTCATCCGCACTGCGGCCGATACGGATCGACGCATCTTGGCGGCCGGGGCCGCGTGTGCCGCGAGGGCGGCGTAGCCGATGGCCTTGATCGTCTCGGGCTTGTTGTCGGCGGCCTGCTGGAAGAGCTGTAGGGCGTGGTCCTGGCTCGGCGCCAGGTTTCCGGCCGGCGCCAGAGCGTCAACCACTTTGGGGACCTTGGACAGCAGCGACAGTTCCCCCGCAAATCGCCGCAGCTTACGTCCGGTCAGGATCGAGGAGACCAGCGAGCCGGCGGAGGTACCGATCACGATGTCGGCCGCGGCCAGGTCGACCCCGCGCGATTCCAACTCGCGAAGATAGGCCACCTGCCAGGCGATGAAAAAGATCCCGCCGCCGCCGAGCACGAGTCCTCGGCGGGCGCCGGCTCCGTACTTAGCATCG
>CAYMPK010000010.1:0-9178 GCA_964392145.1 uncultured Actinomycetes bacterium
GCGCCATATGCACGATCAGATCGATGCCCGAGCCGATCTGGTCGCGGACCGCTCGGATCGGCAACTCCAGACCCGCGATCAACACCATGGTCTCGATCCGCCTCACGGCATCCCTGACCGAGCTCGCGTGCACGGTCCCCAGGGAACCGTCGTGCCCGGTATTCATGGCAGCCAGCATGTCCAGCGCTGCACCGTCTCGGACTTCGCCGACGATGATCCGGTCTGGCCGCATTCGAAGGGCGTTGCGCAGCAGGTCCCGAATCTCGACCGCACCTGCGCCGGAGACCGTCGGGGGCCGTGATTCGAGCCGGACCAAGTGTTGATGGTCGAGTTGGAGCTCGGCGGCGTCCTCGATCGTGATGATCCGCTCATCCTCCGGAACGAAGGAGGACAAGGCGCCGAGCAGGGTCGTCTTGCCCGATCCGGTACCGCCCGACACGAGGATGTTGAGTCTTCCGACCACACACATCGCCAGCAGACCTGCCGCTTCTCGACCCAGACACCCCAGCCCGATGAGGTCATCCATGCTCAGCGCGCGACGATTGAACTTCCGGATCGTGAGAGTCGTGCCGTCGATCGCGATCGGTGGCACGACGGCGTTGACTCGTGAGCCATCCAGCAGTCGCGCGTCGACCATCGGCGATGCCTCGTCGATACGTCGACCCACCCGGGCCACGATCCGATCGATGGTGCGGCGCAGGTGCTCCTCGTCGGTGAATCGTGCGGGGCTGGGCTGCACCAGTCCATCCCTTTCGATGTACACCGTGCCAGCGCCGTTGACCATGATCTCGTCCACGCCCGGGTCGCGCAACAGCGGCTCGAGGGGGCCCAGGCCCAGGGTGTCGTCCAACACCTGTTGGGCCACCAGCGCTCGTTGGTCGGCGGGCAGGGCGAGCATCGTCAATTCCTCCTCGATGACAGCAGCCGCTCGCCTGCGCAGGTCGTCCTCGTCGAGCCTCCCCTCCTGCAGGTCGGCACCCAGCCGTGTGATGACCTGGGCGCGCACCTTGGTCCGCAGCTCGAGAAGGGCCTCAGCGGTGTGCGGTGAGGGTGCGGCTGGACGCTCATTGGCCACATCGCCGGGGGGTTGGTCCAGTACCCCGGGTGGCACCTCGTCGAGAACGCCCGCCGGGTATCGCGACTGCCCGTGTGCTGCTACTGGGAAGTCCTCTCCGCGCACGGCGGCGAGTCGCGCTGCGAGGCTCACGACGCGACCCGGTGGAGCCACCCGCGTGCCCTAGCAGTCGCCTGGCGAGGGCTTGTCTCCTGGTCGACGTGGCTCACGAGCTCGCCGACGGCCTGGGCGAAGGGGTGGTCGGGCCAGTCCCACGCCAGGATTCGCCCCCGGTGCGCCGCAAGGGCGACATCGGGTGATTCGGGCAGCAGAGCATGCACCGGTGCGCCGAGGATGCTGGCGACATCACGCGGTCGTAACGTGTGCGCGCCGCCGGCACGATTGATGATCAGCCTCAGTCGGGCGTCGGTCAGACCGAGTTCGCGTAGGCAGTCCAGCGCCAGCCGGGTGCTCTTGATGGCACACGGCTCAGCAGTGACGGGCACGACGACCAGGTCGGACAACTCCATCGCGGTGAGGGTCGTCTCGTTCAGTCCCGGCGCGGTATCCAACACGACCCAGGCGTGACTGTGGGCCAGCTGTCGCACGACGGCAGCGCACTCCCGGGGCGACAACGCTTCAGCAGCATCAGGAGCCGACGGGGAGGCGACGACATGAAGGCCGCGAGGATGCCGGGCCAACCGGTCTGCAGGGGAGAGTTCCCCGGCGGCGGCGAAGCCTGTTCCGGGCGGCGTGCCCAGGCTGAGTGCGACGTCACCGAAGGGCAGGTTCAGATCGACGAGGGCCGTCCCAGGTTCCGCCTGGGCGGGCTTCTCGGCGGCGAGCCGGGCAGCGAGGTTCACGGCGATGGTGGTCTTGCCGGTGCCGCCCTTCGGAGACAGCACCGAGATGACGCGCCCGGCTCCGCTCTCGCTAGGCAGTCTGGTGTTGCCTGCCTCACCCCCAGGCCACGTGCGCGGCCCTTCGCGATGTCCGAAGTCCGTGCTAAGCGACGGTGTCATGATTCCCCCTGTTGTGCCGCAGTCTCCACGGCACCACCAACGCTAGATCGAAGGCCGGAGCCGACGATGGACGTCGTCCACAGGGCCGCCGCGGGGGAGGCGGCGGCTGGGTCAGACGGCGGCTGAGGCTAGGAGCGGGCCAGATCGGCCGCGCCGACGATGCCGGCGTCATTGCCCAACTCTGCGAGCCGAAGTTCAATCGGCGGTCGCTGTTCGCGGCCGGAGAGCAGGTCGGAGAAGGCTTGGCGGGTCGGCACGAAGAGGAGGTCGCCAGCCTCACTGACGCCACCTCCGATGACGAAGACCTCGGGATCAAGGACAGCGGCCAGCGACGCCATCCCCCGACCCAGCCAGGCGCCGGTGATGGCGAAGGTCTCCAATGCCACGGGATCTCCGGCGCGCGCCGCAGCTGTGACATGGGCCCCCTGCACGCCTTCGGGTGTTCCATCGCCCAGTTCGAGCAGGATCTCGGCTTCGGTGCGGTTTTCACTGGCCAGGGCGCGGGCCCACCGGACCAGTGAGTTCCCACTCGCGTACTGCTCCCAGCAACCCTTCTGCCCGCAACCGCACTGACGGCCTTCAGGTTCCACGCAGAGATGCCCGATCTCGGCTGCCAGACCGTTGGCGCCGCGGTAGAGCTTCCCGTCCAGGATCAGCCCGCCCCCGATGCCGGTGCCGACGGTCACGGCCACCATGTCGGAGGCACCGCGGCCTCCACCGAAGCGCCGTTCTCCCCAGGCCGCCGCGTTGGCATCGTTTTCGATCACGCACGGAAGGTCGGTCGCGGCCTCGAGTTTCAGGCGCAGATTGGCGTCGGTCCAGCCAAGGTTGGGTGCCAGTAGCACTTTGGAACGGCCCTTGTCGACGAATCCGGCGGCTCCCACCCCGACGGCGGTCACGGTGTGGCGTTCCGCCAACTCCGCGATCGCGTCGATGACGATGTTCTCCACCGCGTCCAGATCCCTGCTTGGGGTGCGTCGGCGGGTGCGGGTGAGGATCTTCCCGTCGTCGGCGACGACCCCGGCGGCGATCTTGGTGCCGCCGATGTCTACCCCGATGGTCAAGCCCATGATCGTCCTTCTCCCTGAGTGGTTGGCGCTACTGGTCGCGACGGTTGTCGGCGAGGCCCGCGAGAGCGAGGTTGAGCGCCGCGGTCAGCGAGGCCATCGCCTCGGCGATTCCGGCGGCCAACTGGGGTTGCACGGTTCGCATGACGTCCATGCCCCGACACAACGGGCAGTACTCGCACGTGGCGGCGTGCCCGGCCGAATCCTGCTCGGATGAGGGCGGGATGAGTCTCAGCGTCGGCTGCGGCCGGGCCCTCTCAGCCTCCTCCTGCTCGTCGCTGCCCTCAGTCGTCACCGCTGTTGAATCGGCCAACGAGGCCGCGACGTCCGTCGCAAGTACCCGCAGGGTGTCACTCAATCCTGACTCGCGGGACCAGTCCGCCACTGCGGAGGCCAGTCGTAGGGCCTCCATCACCGGCGACCCGGCCTCCGTGAACGGCGGCGCGGCAGACTCACTTCCATCGTCGGGTGGCGGCGGAGCGGACGGTTGCTCGTCGTCGAAGATGGGTGTTGCCCCGGCGAATGCGGCATCGTCTGCATTCCACCAGGGTTCTGCGCTATCGCTCTCGCCGGCGCGGTCGATCATCCTCAGCCCTCGACGCGCTTCTTCAGCCCGTTGAGAGCGGTCTCGACGATGCCTTTCTCGAACTTGCGCTTCAGCATGCCGACCATCGGGATGCTGAGGTCGACAACCAACTTGTAGGAGACCTTCGTTCGGCCGTCGACCTCCTCGAGGATGTAGGAGCCGTCGTTGCGCTTGAGCTTCCCGCCCTTGGTCAGCTTCCAATCGACTCGATTGTTGCCATCCCAGTCGTACTCGAGGTCGTAGACGTCCTTGATCCCGGCGGCATCCACGGTGAATCGAGCGTCGGCGGGGCGGCCGTCCTCATACTCCGCGAGCACCTCGATCGACTTGACGCCGTCGCTCCACTCCGGGTACGCGGGAAGATCGGCGATGACGTCCATGATCGCGGCGGCGGAGGCATCGATCACGATGCTGGATTCGGTGGCGTCGGCCATTGGGGTCTCCTCGTTCGGTGGTGAGCGTGCGCAGTCAGGCTAGCGTGTTCAGGGCCGCGCCTCTCGCCGAACGAAGGCGGTGTCTCAGGTCATCCCGTCGGACTCATGGGGCGGCGCGGCGGGGGTGGTCGGGCAGCCTGCAGGACGATCCCCTTCGACCTCGTCCTTCAGCGACCATGCCAAGCGCTTCCACTGGAAGGCACGTGCTTCTCGCAACCGGGCAGCGCGCCGCCAGCCGGCGGGCGTGTCGGGCAACTCCTCACCCTTGGTTGGGTCCTCGGCGGTCGGAAGGCCCCGGAGGTAATAGTGGACGATGGTGCCGTCCCGGAACGCCTCCAACCACAGCTCCACAGAACCGACGAAGGCGCCGGTGACCGACCAGCGCAAGCCCTGCAGCCCGCGGTCCATGAAGACCGCCAGCTGCAGATCGGGCCACCACTGGGGCCACCGATCTGGGTCGGCGACGATAGGGGCCAGCACGGACGGGGGCGCAGCGATGAAGGATTCGTCCACGAGATCGACGCCGGCCACGTCCCCAGGATGGCAAACCGCGCCGCCATTTCCATCCGGGGGTGGTCAGGGTGGCACTGTCGCAAGAGCGCCCGAGCGGGGTAGGTTCGTGCGCACACCAGTCGGCAACCCCGAGCAGTTGGCGCCCACGAGGAAGGCATCGTCCACCCATGACCCTGCAAGAGTTCCACGAACCCGATCTCGTGCTGTACCCGAAGACCGGAAGTGTCTGCGACGATGTCGAACGGATGGCAGGCGAGAGTCCCGATCGGGTGATGCTCCGCCGGCGTCTGGGCGATGACTGGGTCGACGTGACTGCTGCCGAGTTTCGACGACAGGTGGTCGAGCTGGCCAAGGGCCTGATCGCCAGCGGGGTGGAACCCGGGGACCGCGTCGGGCTGATGTCGGCCACCCGCTACGAGTGGACCCTCGCCGACTACGCGATCTGGTACGTCGGGGCGATCACCGTGCCGATCTACGAGACGTCCTCGGCGGAGCAGGTCGAATGGATCCTGGAGGATTCCGGGGCCGTCGCCGTCTTCCTGGAGTCCGAGAAGCACAAGGCGATCTTCGCCGAGGTCAAGCCCGATCTGCCCGGCGTCGCCCATGCCTGGGTGATCGAGGAGGGCGCTGTCGAGGCGCTGGCGAGCGCCGGCGCGAAGGTGCCGGACAAGGAAGTGGCAACCCGACGCTCAGCCTTGACGCCGGACACCCTGGCAACGTTGATCTACACCTCAGGCACGACCGGACGGCCCAAAGGTTGCGAGTTGTCGCACGGCAACTTCATGTTCGAGGTGCGCAACGTCGTCAACAGCATGCCGGAGTTGTTCCTGAAGGAAGGCTCTTCGACGCTGCTGTTCCTGCCGCTGGCCCACGTGTTCGGGCGCTTGATCCAGATCGGCTGCATCAACTCGGGAACCGTCCTGGGGCATTCCTCGGACCTGAAGAACCTCTTGGACGACCTGGCCGTGTTCCAGCCTGCATTCCTACTCAGCGTGCCGCGGGTCTTCGAGAAGGTCTACAACGCGTCGCAGCAGAAGGCCGCATCGGCGGGTAAGGGCCAGATCTTCGCGACGGCCGCGAGTGTTGCCATCGACTACAGCCGCGCCATGGACACCGGTGGGCCCAGCCTGTTCCTGCGGCTGAAACACCTCATCTTCGACAGGTTGGTGTACTCCAAGTTGCGGGCTGCACTCGGCGGACGGGTGGAGTGGGCAGTGTCCGGCGGGGCGCCGTTGGGTGAGCGCCTCGGGCACTTCTTTCGAGGCATCGGCGTGACCATCCTCGAGGGTTACGGGCTCACTGAGACGGCTGGCGCCTCGACGCTGAACCGCCCCGACCACCTGCGCATCGGCACCGTCGGGAAACCGATCCCGGGAGCTGGCGTGAAGATCGCCGACGATGGTGAGATCCTGCTCGCCGGCGGACAGATCTTCCAGGGGTACTGGCGTAACGAGGCCGCCACGACCGCGGCGATCGAGTCGGACGGCTGGTTCCACAGCGGTGACATCGGCGAACTCGATGACGAGGGGTACCTCCGCATCACCGGACGCAAGAAGGAACTCATCGTTACCGCGGGCGGTAAGAACGTGGCGCCGGCCGTGCTGGAGGACCGGCTCAGGGCCCATTGGCTGGTCAGCCAATGCATGGTCGTCGGGGACAACCAGCCATTCATCGCCGCCTTGGTGACGCTCGATCCGGAATCGGTGGAGACATGGAGCCAGCAGCAGGGTTTGGCGCGGCCGTTGTCGCTCGCCGAGGCCGCTGAGAACGCAACGATCCTTGCCGAGGTCAACGCCGCGGTCGACGACGCCAACAAAGCGGTGTCGCATGCCGAGGCGATCAAGAAGTTCCGGATCCTCGATGTGGACTGGACCGAAGACGGTGGACAACTGACCCCTTCGATGAAGTTGAAGCGGGGAGTGGTGATGTCGGAGTTCTCAGATCAGGTGGAGCAGCTCTACTCCTGACCGGGCGAAAAGGCCGCTCCTGAGCGGCGGAGGCGTCCACCGCAGCTGTGGATGACGGGGAACGCGGAGGGCCGAAGTCCTCTTAACCTTGTGAATGGGCGCCGGTACGGGTGCCCACGGGGGGATCATCGGGGGTGCACATGGCGTGTTCGCGTGTGCCTGCGGCGTCGGCCGGGCAGTCGTGACAACGGGTTCGGGAGGGCCGGAGGTCACAGCGGGGGGACTGCCCGGTCCTTCGCCGTTTCTGGGGGATCGGGGTGCAGTGGCGGTTGAAGCCGCAATCGTCCTACCCCTGATCGTGGCGGTGCTGCTCGGGGTCATCGATACCGCGCTGCTGCTGCGGGCCGGGGTGGGACTCTCGGCAGCCGTGCGCAGTGGAGCCCGGGTTGCCTCGGCGGAACCCCGTGCTGAGACATTCGCGAGCGACGCCGCCGACGCGGTCGCCCGGGCTGGCACCGGGGTCGCCCTCAGCGACATCGAACAACTGTGGATCTACCGCGCGAATTCGCAGGGTTATCCCGGGCCGGAAGGAGTCAGCCGCTTCCAGTCGGCGTGTGAGGATGCCTGCATCAGATTCCGATTCGACCAGGCCAGCGCCCGCTTCGTCCGTCAGGGCGGGAGTTGGCCGGCGAGTTCGATAGACGCCTGTGCAGGCAGCGCACAAGCCGTCGGTGTCCGTGTGGTGGCGCGGCACATCCCACTGGCAGCAGGCATCGTCGGACCCCGCCAAGTCGCGGAGCGGGCCGTCATGAGGTTCGAGCCGCTGGCCGCCGAGGGGGTTCCATGTCGGCCATGACCCGGCACGTCGGTGAGCAGGGCGCCGTCGCCGTTGTGGTGGCCGTCGCATTGGTGCCCATCTTGCTCGGCGCCGCGGTGCTCGGGGTCGACCTCGCCAGATTGCAGTTGGCCGCCCAGGACGCCCAGCGGGCGGCCGACGCTGCGGCTCTGGCGGGGGTGATACACCTTCCCGGTGATCCGTCGACGGCGGTCGAGGTCGCAGCACAGGCCGCAGTGGCGAACGGTGTCACCGCCGACCAGATCACCAGCGCCCCGTTGCCGGGTGCCCCGACCAGGTTGCAGGTGAAGGTGAGCGGCATTGTGCGCAATGCGTTCGCCGGCCTGTTCGGGGTTCCGGAGCAACGGATCACTCGGAGGGCGGTGGCCGACTTCGCCAGGCCGCTGGTCCTGGGTAGTCCCTGCAACGTGATAGGCAATGAGGACATGCCCGCCGCCGGCGGCGGACTCGATCAGCAACCGGTCGGTGTTGGCGCCTGCGATGCGGTGACCGGCAGGTCCTGGGTGGGCATCATGGGGCCAGACACGAACAAGGAGGCCGGTGATGCGGTCGCCTCGAGGTGGTGCGTTTGGGGTCCCGGAGACACCCGGCCCGACGGCTGCTCGGCCGCGGGGTTCGGTCCTCGCCCTCCCGGGGACAACCTGGAGTACCGTCCGGGGGGCTATACGTACGTGGTGCGGGTGACCAAGCCGGGGATCTTGAGATTGCAGGGCTACGACCTCGGATGGGTGGCCACCGGGTCCTTCTGCGAGGGGGTCCGCGACGGCAGCGGGCGGCTCGTCAACCCGCTGATCGCGGCGTCGGCGGTTCGCACCAACGAATACGTGACGACGGTGGGTCCAGGCAGCAACCCGCGCTATGCGCCGGGGAGTGGACCCTTCTGCGCGGGGGACACCCACGCTTGGTACCCGTACGCAGACTCCTCTAGCGCGGGCTTGGCTATGGCGACCACCTTCCAGCCACTTCGCCCAGGTCCTTCTCCCTGGTCAGAGGCGGGTGGCGTACCGCTGTGTCCGGCCACCACCTTGGCGGGCTTCAGCGGCCTCACCACGGACCTGGCGGCCATGCTTCGCCCTGGGGTCGGCGGCGCTGCAGGGGCGGCTCTGCGGCGGACCTTTCACCGCTGGGCGGATCTCTGCCCGGCGGTGCAGGTGCAGCCGGGGGACTATACGGTCAAGGTCAGGACCGGGGCAGGCGGTGGGTCCAACCGATTCGCCCTGCGAGCGTGGCTGGCCGGCCAGTCCGGTGGGGTGGCCGTCATGGCCAGCCAACGTATGCAGGTCTTCGCGAACATGCCGGCTGGGGGCTTCGAGTTCCACGCGGTTCGGCTGGACTCCTCTGCGGCGGGTCGAACGCTCGAAGTGGGCGTCTTCGACCTCGGAGATGCCCTGTCCGCGATGAGGGTCGAGCTGCTGGCCCCGGACACCCATCGACCGATCGAATCGTGCGAGGTGCTCGGTGCTGTGCAGGCGCGGGCCAGTCCGTGCTCGGTGTCGACCACCCGCTCGGTATCCAATGCCCGCTGGATCCTTTTCCGCTTCACCATGCCGAGCGGATACCGATGTCGTGACGACACTGAACCCTCGGCCTGTTGGCTGCGGGCCCGCATCACGGCTCCGGCCGCCCAAGCCGACACCACAACCTGGGTGGCGACAATGGTGGGCGATCCGGTGCGGTTGGTGAACTGACCACCGACCACTGACCACCGAGCGGCTGAGCCGTCAGAGCACTGCGCCCTG
>CAYMPK010000010.1:9188-26438 GCA_964392145.1 uncultured Actinomycetes bacterium
GATCGGTGCTGCCGCGGGCTCTGGAGACAAGCGCGACGAAGCCACTGATGAATGCCGCCAGACCCGCCACCGCCAGCAGGCCGCCGACGTGGAGGATCGCGCTGATCAGTACCAGCGTGAGCCCACCGATGACCGCAATCCAGGCGGCCAACGTGACGCGCTGCGGTCGGGGCAATGGCGGCGGTTCGGGCGGTACGAAATGCTCGCCATCGTCCTGGGCAGGTTCCGGCAGGGCTCGGGCCGCTTCCCAGCCACCGCCGGAGCGCAGGTCGGACACGATCTGCGACCATTGCTCAGCCTCGCTGGGAGCGAGGCGGCCGGCCTGGCGATCGCCGCCATGCTTGTCATCCGCGGGTTGGTGAGGCCCCGAGACCCCGAGGTGGGGCAGCACACCCGTTGCGACCCGCCGGGCGTCGGACAGGTCGTTTCGAGGTACCAGCACCCGGACCAGCGGTCGGGTCATCGCGCCATCGGAGCGTCCGGTGTCTATCCGACGGACCTCGGGAGTCAACCCGACGTTTCGTAGGGCCGCCAGAAGCTTGTCGGCGTCGGCATCGTCGAGATCGACCAGCGGGATCAGGTCCGCCCGATCTCCGCTCATTCCGGTCCCCTCCGGCATGGTGGAGCTACCCCTGTTCGGCCAGGATCCGCTCGATGAAGTCGACGCTCTCATCGAAGATGATCTGGGCGTCGTAGTCGAGGGTGGCCACGTGGTAGGAGTTCTCCAGCTCGATGAAGGTGACGTCGTCACTGGCCACATGATCGACCACCCACTGGGCGTTCGACGGCTCGACGACGTGATCCTCGGCACTGCGGAAGACGAGGATCGGCTGCTTGATCGCGGAGATGTCGGCCTTCACCTTCGCCCAAAGCTTGGTCAGTGAGTAGGCCGCCTGCAGCGGCAGCTTGGTGTAGGCGCCTTCGTCGACGCCTGGCTTCTTGATGTCGTTGGAGATGCCCGGGAAGGCGGGGACGACATGGCGGATGACCGGGAGTACGAATCGGTCGGGCCGTTCGGTATGTACCGCCGGATTGACCACCACGACACCTGCCAACTCCGGATGCTCCTCGGCCAGACGCAGGCTCAGGGTGCCGCCCATGGAGAGCCCCACGACGAAGACCTGCTCGCACCGCTCCTCGAGGTCGGTGAGGACCCGGTCGACCTCCCCGTACCAGTCCTCCCAGCGGGTCCGGTTCATGTCCTGCCAGGTCGTACCGTGTCCGGGCAGCCGGGGCAGCTCCACCGTGTAGCCGGCTTCCGCGAGGTGCTTGGCCCAGGGCTTCATCGATTTGGGGCTGCCCGAGAACCCGTGGCAGACCAGGACGCCGGTCGAGCCACCTTCCGCGGAGAACGGATCGGAGTCGGGAATCTGGGTCATTGTTTCCTCCATCGGGTGGCTTGGTAACCGCGGACCGGCGCGACGTGTCCGGCAATGATCCCACGGCCGTGCCTGCGACTGGCCACATGGGCGCCCGGAGAGCCCCGTGCCGTGAGTGCGGCGGCGACCGCCACGTAGGGTCGTCTAGGATTCATAGTCGTCCCGCCCGCCACTCACCGACCAGTCGGAGCCCAGGCTCCGGTCGGCAGCCCCGAGGAGCCGCACCTTGCTCTACTGGTTGATGAAGTGGATCTTCGTGGGGCCGCTGTTGCGCCTGTTCTTCCGGCCCAAGGTCAAGGGGTTGCAGAACATCCCGGCCGAGGGTGGAGCCATTCTCGCGAGCAATCACCTGTCCTTCTCCGACTCCATCTTCCTGCCGTTGGTCTGCAAACGCCGGATCACGTTCTTGGCGAAGTCGGACTACTTCAACGGCCAGGGCATCAAGGGCTTCTTCACCAAACTGTTCTTCACGTCCGTGGGCCAGGTGCCGGTGGATCGTTCCGGCGGCAAGGCCAGCGAGGCCGCCCTGGCCACCGCGCTGTCGATTCTGGGAGAAGGAAAACTCCTGGGGATCTATCCGGAGGGCACCCGGTCGCCCGATGGTCGGTTGTACCGGGGCAAGACAGGGGTGGCCCGGATGGCGCTGGAGGCGGATGTGCCCGTCATTCCGGTCGCCATGATCGACACAGAGAAGATCCAGCCCCCCGGCAAGCGGTTCCCCAAGATCATGCGGGTGGGTATCAATGTCGGCAAGCCGCTGGACTTCTCGCGCTACGAGGGCATGGAGAATGACCGGTTCGTCCTGCGTTCGATGACTGACGAGATCATGTACGAGCTGATGGAGGAGTCCGGCCAGGAGTACGTGGATATCTACGCCTCCCGAGCCAAGGAACTCCCATCGCCGAAGACGCCGGAATCGATCTCGGCTGCTCCCGCCACGGCGGAGGCGCTGACGGTCGATGCGACGTCATCCGCCAACTGACCGCCCGCCGCGCCAACTCACGTCCAAGGCAGACGGCTGGCGCTAGCCGTCCACCCGCCTGCCTTCGATGTGTGATTGCGGGTCCACCACCGGTTCCTCGCGGCCGCTCCTCGAACCTGCCCGGATGCGGCCGTCAGTCGAGTTGTGCCCAGCCCTTGGAGCGCTCCACCGCGGTACGCCAGCGACGGTGACCCTTGGTGTCTTGGGCCCCTGGTGTGTACCGCGCGTCCTCCTGCCAGGTTCGGGCGAGTTCCTCCTGCGACGACCACACGCCGGTTCCCAGACCCGCGAGGAACGCGGCCCCCAGGCCGGTGGTCTCCAGGATCTTCGGACGAACCACCGGGACCTGCAGCTGGTTGGCCTGGGTCTGGCAGAGGAAGCTGTTCGCCGAGGCGCCGCCGTCGACCGCCAACTTCGGCAGTTTCACCCCGGACTCGTGGGTCATGACGTCGACCACGTCGCGCACCTCGTAGGCGATGGCCTCCAGGGTCGCCCGCACCAGATGGGCACGGGTGGTGCCACGGGTGATGCCCAGGATGGTCCCGCGGGCGTGGGGGTCCCAGTCGGGGGCGCCCAGGCCGGTCAGCGCCGGAACGAACACCACGCCGCCGCTATCGGGAACGCTCAAGGCCAGATCCTCGGATTCGCCGGCGCTATCGATGATCTGCAGGCCGTCGCGCAGCCACTGGATCGCCGAGCCGGTCACGAACACGGCTCCCTCCAGGGCGAATTCCCGTCGACCGTCGGGGTGCATCCAGGCCACCGTCGTCAGCAGCCCGGCGTTGGATCGGACGAGTTCCGCCCCGGTGTTGACGAGCACGAAGGAACCGGTGCCGTAGGTGCACTTGCTGGACCCCGGTACGAAGCAGGCCTGACCGAAGAGGGCGGCTTGCTGGTCGCCCGCTATCCCTGCGATCGGGATCGACAAACCAAGGAAGACGTCGGGGTCGCTCGTACCGATCTCGCCATAGGACGGCACGATCTCGGGCAGAGCGTCCATCGGGACGCCGAAGATCTCGCAGAGTTCGCTGTCCCACTCGCCGGTGCTCAGGTTGTAGAGCAGGGTGCGGCTGGCGTTGCTCGCATCGGTGACGTGCAGCAGCCCACGGGTCAGTCGCGCTATCAGGTAGGAGTCGACTGTGCCCACCGCGGTGCGCCCGGACTCCACGCCGGCCCACACGTGCGGCTCGTTGGCCTTGACCCAGCTCAACTTGGTGCCGGTGAAATAGGGATCCAGTCGCAGCCCGGTCCGTTCGGAGATCATCTCCTCGTAGCCGTCCGCGTGCAGTTGCGAGCAGATGCCGGCGGTTCGTCGGTCCTGCCAGACGATCGCCTTCGTCGGGGAGGCGAGCGTCTCGCGGTCCCACATCACCAGCGTCTCCCGCTGGTTCGTGATTCCGATCGCGGTCGGGGTCTCGTCACCGGCCAGGGCCTGGGTGCACGCCGCGAGGGTGGCCTCCCAGATCTGCGCCGGGTCATGTTCGACCCAACCCTCGCGGGGGAAGTGCTGCTCGAACTCTTGGTAGCCCTTGGCGGTGATGGAGGCGTCGGTGGAGATGAGCAGGGCGGTTACGCCGGTCGTGCCGACGTCGATGGCAAGGATCGTCATGGGTTCAAACTAGTGCGTTGGGCCTGCTGATCGAAGTTGGCAGCGCGGCGGAAGGCTCGAGTTCCCGGGGCACTCTCGATCAGAGCTTGATGTTCTCGGCGGTCACGGCGGTCTTACTGTCGGACCCGACAGTGTTGGTCGCCGTCGCCGTCACCCGCACCTTGTTGTCCTTGTCCGCAGCGACCAGGGTGTAGGTGCTGCTGGTGGCGCCGGAGATGGTGGTCCACGTCGTGCCGTTGCCCCGCTCCCACTTGTAGGTCACGGTCGGGGTGGGGGTACCGGTCGTCGCGCCTGCGGTCGCGGTGATTGTCTGCCCGATGGTGACGTTGGCATTGATGGTGACCGAGGCCAGGGTGGGGCTGCTGCCGGCGATCTTCGCCGAGGCGGAGGAGTTCGCCGAGGCGCTGCCGGCGACGTTTGTGGCGGTGGCGACGGAGCGGACGTACTTGTTGTAGTCGGTGGCGGTCAGCACGTAGGTGCTGCTGGTGGCGCCGGTGATGTCGGTCCAGCTGCTGGTGCCGTTGCTGGAGCGCTGCCACTTGTAGGTGACCGTCGGGGTGGGGTTGCCGGTGGTGGCGCCTGAGGTGGCGGTGAGCGTCCGGCCGACTGCGGTGGTGCCGGAGATACTGGCGGAGGCGATCGTCGGGGTGGTCGCGGTGATCTTCGCCGAGGCAGAGGAGTTCGCGGAGGCGCTGCCCATCGCGTTGCTCGCTGTTGCGACGGCACGCACGTAGTTGTTGTAGTCGGCCGCGACCAGCATGTAGGTGTCGTTCGTGGCGCCGGCGATGTCGGTCCAGCTGCTGGTGCCGTTGCTGGAGCGCTGCCACGTGTAGCTGACCGTCGGGCTCGGGGTGCCGGTGGTGGCCCCAGCGTCGGCCGTCAGGGTCTGGCCCACTGTGGTGGTGCCGGAGATGCTCGCCGATGCGATAGTCGGGCTGTTGCCTGCCACTGTTCCTGTCATTTCGGAGGCCAGTTCGGCTCGGCCTTCGGAGTTAGTAGCAGTGGCGACGGCGCGCAGACGGAAGCCGTAATCGCTCGGGTCGACGGTGTAGGTTGCCGCGCCGGAGTCGGCGATGTCCGCCCAGTTGGTCCCATCCTGGCTGCGTTGCCAACGGATAGTCGTGACCGGAGCGGGTGCGCCGGACACGCCCGTGACGGTGGCGGTCAGTTGCTGGCCCGCTGCTGCGGTGCCGCTGAGCGTCACAGAGGCGATCGTCGGGGTGGTGCCGGTGACGGTGCTGGTGGCCGACGACGTCGCGGAGGTGGAGCCACGCGTGGTGGTCGCAGTGGCTTTGACGCGGAGGCGCTGGCCACCATCGCTGTCACCGACTGTGTAATCAGCGTTGGTGGCGCCGGCGATGTCCTGCCAATCCGTTCCGTTCGAGCTGCGTTGCCACTGGTAGGACGCGCGGCCGAGGATGGCGTCCGTCTGCGCCGTCAGGCGAGCGCCGATCATGGAGTCCCCGGAGATGGTCACGGTGCCGATGCGGGCATCGGTCGGTCGGATGATGAGGGCGTGCCGGTCGATCTTGGCGGCGTCGGAAATCTCAGGGTTCCAACCGAGATCGAGGTTGCCGGACGCGTCGGCGAGGCCGCTCGTGGTCGCAAGGACGTTGCCGTCGGCCGCCACCGCATGCAGCGTGACGAGTTGTCCGTCGCAGTCGGCGGAGATGTCGGACAGGTGGGCACCCGAGGTCGGGAATGTTCCCTGCGCCGACGTCGAGGACACGCGCTCCTCGACCTTCACATCCGTGTCGCAGCCAGCGTCGACGTTGGTCGAGCCGGCTGAGAACGGGTTGGTGTTGGAGACGATGGCGGTCGTCGCGTAGACGCCGCCACCGGCGAGGGTGACGACCGCGGCCACCGCGCCCGCGAACATCACCGGGCCACGGGGGAGGTGCCGGCGACGCGAGCTGCGGCTTGCTGTCATACGGCTCGCCCGAGGTGCGCGGTGGGCGCCGGGAGAGCGACGACTGTCAGCGGACACGTGCACCACCGGCGGAAGTGGCCATGAGCGGGTCGGAGCCGTCCTGGATGGGGGTCGGTTGCGGCCCGCGTTGGGCGGCCCGAGAGTGCGCGGGGGTTCGCCGGGCGTGCGCGGGTCCTTCGGTGCGGCCCGAGGGCTCAGGGGTCCAGGCCGGGAGGTCGATGACCGAGTCGTCGTCGGAGGCCTCTGAGGAGCGCTTCCGCGGCCAGAAGGCGACGAGGGCTCCGACACAGAGCAGGCCTGCTATGACTCTCGCGTCCCGGACATAGTGCAGCGGGAGGCTGAAGAGCACGGTATGGCTGACCTCGCTGGGGTGAACTGTCCAACTGTCGTCATAGTTGTTGAAGTCCCCCTTCGTGTGCCAACCGGCCTGGTCCCGGCTGATGATGCGGTGGGCGATCGGGGGGATCTTGACGTCGCCCTGCTTGGGCTCGGCAACGATGATGTCGCCGACCGCGGGCGCGACGAGGGTCGGGGAGATGCCGATGACGGCATCCCCGGGCTGGATGCCCGGTCGCATGGAACCGGTGCGGACTGCCATGAGGGATAGCCCTGTGAAGTGCACCGTCGCGACGATGACGATCAGAACTGCGACCCAGACACCCCAGCGGGCGGCGAACTTCATCGTTCTGCCGCCCAACTATTGCTACGACCGAAGGGACATGAGCGCTCGTCCGCGCTCACCGGGGCGGCGGTGGCCTGCCGTCCGATGGGGCGCTGTGACTGGCACATTCAGGGCTCCAGGTCCTAGTTGGGAGGATCGGATCGTGCTGGTGGGGGATTGGATCGACGTAAAGGGGAAACGTGGCCGGGCCGCACGGCGCGCGGCGGCCCGGCCACGTCAATCCGGGACTGCCGGAAGTTACGCGCCGGCGCGGATAATGACCGCGTACTGCGCGATGGTGTTGGCGTCGGCCACTGAGCTGCCCCAGTTGACGTTGGCCGTGCCCGAGCCGTCGGCGGTGGTGGCGCCGGTGGCGATCACGTTCTTGCCGGCGTCCAACGCCTGCACGGTGATGGTCTTGCCACTGCAGGCAGCGGCCACTCCGGTCACAGTGGCTCCCGAGCTGGGGAACAGGGCGTTGACGGGGGTGGTGCTCACACCCGTGTCCACGGTCACTGCGTCGTCGCAGCCAGCGGTGAGCTGGGTGGTGGAGCCAGCGGAGAAGGCATTGGTGTCGGCCACGGACAGGGTGCTCGCGTAGACGCCGTATCCGGCGGCCGCAACGGCGACTGCGCCGATGCCGGCGATGATCTTGCCGCGCGAGCTCTTCGTGGTGTGCTTCATTGTGTTCTCTCCTGTTGGTGTGGTTCGGCACCGACGGTCGAGCGCCGTGGTGACATTCCGTCATATGTCTGCAAGTTGCGCAAGTAGATATTTCAGAGAGTAATCAAATTCAGACCCCTGATCATCTGAAAGGAGGAGCACTACCAACCGAAAGAACGATTCCTTTGAGCGTCTGAACATGCTTAAATTCGCCCTCGATCGCAATGGGGTCTGATTCGCCGTTTTCCGACCCCGATCGACGCGGTCGACTCCCCGATCCGGCTAACGCCGTCGCTTACAGTGCTCTGACGGTTTCGTTTCGTGTTTCTTTCGGGACGAATAGTCCACGCGGAGTACGCGATTGCGCTGGGTAATGCCATGATGCCGCTGTGTCCCCGTCCGTGACCGCCTCTGCGGATAGCAAGCCCCGCCACAGCGCGCTGGTACTCAGCGCGCTGATCCTCGGCGCGATCGTCGCCAACATGAATCTGGGCATCGCGAATGTCGCGCTGCCGTCGATCGGACGCGAGCTCGGCGCGAGTCAGACCGACCTGACTGCCGTCGGCAACGCGTTCACACTCGGGCTCGCCTGTTCCGTTCTCTACCTGGGCGCGCTAGGAGACAAGTACGGCCGCAAACTGCTCTACCTTCTCGGGTCGGGCTTCGCGGTGCCCACGGCCATCCTCGCGGCCACGTCCAACAGCATCAATCTGCTGATCGTGGCCAGGTTCCTGTCCGGGATCGCCGCGGGATTGCTCTTCCCGACGACCCTGTCCATCGTCTCGGCGCTGTTCAAGGGGAAGGCGCAGACGAAGGCCATCGCGCTGTGGTCCGGCATCGGAGGTGGTTTCGCCGCTCTGGGCCCGTTGATGGGTGGGCTGCTCCTCGGCAGTTTCTGGTGGGGGTCGGTGTTCCTGATCACCGTCCCCATCGCCGTGGTCGTGTTCGTGCTGGGCCTATTCGTGTTACCCAAACATGCCGGCGAGGACGCCAAGCAGGTCGACAACCTCGGTGGTGTGCTGTCAGTCATTGCTGTCGCCTCGTTGGTCGTGGCGCTGCAGGAGGTGCCGAGCAACGATTGGGGCAGCGTCGGAGTTCTCACGGCGGTATCGATCATCGCCTTCGTGCTCTTCTTCCTGCGGCAGCGTCGGGCGCCGCGCCCGCTTGTGGACCTCCACGCGGCCAAGGCGACCACGTTCTGGGTTGCTGCCGTGGCCGGCACGATCACGTTCGGGGGTCTCATCGGTGCGCTCTTCATCGGTCAGCAGTTCACCCAGAACGTTCTCGGCTACAGCGCCCTGCAGGCAGCGGTGATCCAATTGCCGCTCGGCATCTTGATGATCCTCACCTCCGTCCCGGCGGCCCGCATGATGCGGCGGTTCGGTGGCCGGACCACTTTGCTGGCCGGGCTGCTGACGGTGACACTCGCGTTCGCTTGGATGCTTATCTTCTGGCGTCCCGGAGCCGCCATCTTCCATGTGCTCTTCGCCTATGGACTCGTCGGCGCCGGCGTTGGGTTGTCAGCCGCCCCAGCATCCAAGGCCCTGATGGCATCCCTGACCACGTCGCGGGCAGGTATGGGTTCGGCGTTCACCGACCTCACGCGCGACTTCGGTGGCGCAGTCATGAACGCAGTGATGGGCAGCGCGCTGGCCATCGCCTACACGACATCACTCAGTACCGCCCTTGGCAAGCTCTCACCCGCGCAGGCGGATCAGCTCGGCAGCCAAGCCGCGCAGCAGATCGTCTCCTCCTACGAAGGGGCTGCGGCGGTGGCGGAACGCTATCCACCGACTCCCGCGGGTCAGATCCTGTCGGCCGCTTCGACCGGGTTCACCGAAGGCAAGTCGCTGGCGGTCGGCATCGCGTTGCTCTTCACTGCGCTATCCGTGGTGCTCGTTGTTCTCCGGTACCCGCGGCAGCGGGTCGAGACGGCCTTCTTCGAACAGATAGCCGAGGAGAGCCGACGCGAGGAGGAACAGGCGGAGTCGTTACCCTCGTAGGGTGATCGTTCAACCAGACGGCCTGGGCATGACGCCGGTGATCGACTGGCCGGATCTGCCGGCCCTGCAGCAGCCCGCGTGGCCTGCTGCCGACGAACTTGCGGCCGCCCAGACGACGCTGGCGTCTCTACCGCCACTGGTGTTCGCGGGCGAGAGCGACAACCTGCGCGGCGAATTGGCCCGGGTGGCACGCGGCGAGGCGTTCGTACTCATGGGCGGGGACTGTGCGGAGACGTTCGCAGCCAACACCGCTGACTCGATCAGGTCGCGGCTCAAGACCTTGTTGCAGATGGCGGTCGTGCTGACCTACGGCTCGGGGATGCCGGTGGTGAAGATCGGCCGGCTGGCCGGGCAGTACTTCAAGCCCCGCAGCAGCGCAGCGGAGACACGCGACGGCATCACGCTGCCCTCGTACTTCGGCGACGGCGTGAACGATCTGGCCTTCGATGCGGCTTCCAGACGCCCGGACCCGCAGCGCCTGGTCGCGGCCTACAACGCCTCCAGCGCTGCGCTGAACCTCGTGCGTGCCTTCACCCAGGGGGGTTACGCAGACTTGAGGCAAGTGCACGCCTGGAACCAGGACTTCGTGCGCGACAGCCGCGCCGGGCAGCGCTACGACCGGCTCGCCCGTGACATCGACCGTGCCTTGGCCTTCATGAACGCCTGTGGTGCCGAGCCCGAAGAGCTTCGCCGGGTGGACTTCTATGCCGGCCACGAGGCGTTGGTGCTGGACTACGAGAAGCCGCTGGTTCGGATCGACTCCCGCACCGGGCTGCCCTACTCGGTCTCCGGGCACTTCCTGTGGGTGGGGGAGCGGACCCGAGACCCTGAGAGCGCCCACATCGACTTCGCGGCCCGCATCCAGAACCCGATCGGGGTCAAGCTCGGACCGACGACCTCACCCGATGTCGCTGTGGATCTCGTCAACCGCCTGGACCCGGACCGTGAACCCGGTCGACTTACCCTGATCACCCGGATGGGGTCCGGCAAGGTGCGCGAGGTTCTGCCCGCGATCGTGGAGAAGGTCGAGGCCAGCGGCCATCAGGTGGTCTGGGTCTGCGACCCGATGCACGGGAACACCCGAGAAGTGGCCTCCGGACACAAGACCAGGCTGTTCGACGACATCGCCGACGAGGTGACGGGATTCTTCGACATCCATCGTGAGATCGGCAGCCACCCCGGCGGCATCCACATCGAGCTGACCGGGGATGACGTCACAGAATGCCTCGGCGGGACGGTACGCATCACCGAGGAGAACTTGCCGCACCGATACGAGACCGCCTGCGACCCACGACTGAACCGGGAACAGTCGCTGGAGTTGGCGTTCGCCGTCGCCGAGATGCTCTCCGACCGGTGAAACCTCTTCGATGACTGGGGTCCACCCGCCGTCCGGCGCCGAGCAGCAACTGGCGGAACCACTTCTGTACGCGCAGTTCGAAACCCCGCTGGGACCGCTCGCGGTCGTCACCTACCCGGGCGCAACCGGTGATCGCCCGGCAGGACCTTCGGGTCCGGTGATCGCCAGTGGCTTCATGTCGCTGTCCGCACTGTTGACGGATCGAGCGAGCACGATCGCGGGACGCACCACTAGACCCGACGACCTGCCGGAGATCGCCGATGTCATCGCCCGCTACTTCGACGGCGAGGTCGGGGCCCTGGAAGAAGTCTCGGTACTCCAGCAGGGTGGCGACTTCGTGGTCGAGTCCTGGGCGGTGTTGCGCGACGTGCCCGCCGGGGAGGTAGTGACCTACGGTCAACTGGCCAGTTCGGCGGGCAGACCGCGGGCAGCCCGGGCCGCCGGCACTGCGTGCGCGACCAACCAGGTGGCTCCGTTCGTGCCGTGCCATCGGGTGGTACCCGCCTCCGGTGGGGTCGGCAGCTACGGCTACGGAGCACAAGTGAAGGGGGACCTCTTGTTTCACGAGGGTGCCCTGGACCAGGCGGGGGAGTTCCGTGCCGGCGCCTGCTCTGGCTCGACGATGGGGGAGGGCGCCGATGACCGTTAGCGGCGTTCCGTCGGCAACGGCGGTAGACCTGCGGAGCGACACCCTGACCAAGCCCACGCCGGGCATGCTCGAGGCCATGGTCGCTGCGCCGCTCGGCGACGACGTCTACGGCGAGGACCCGACGGTCAACCAACTGCAGGAGCGGGTTGCGGAGCTCTTCGGCAAGGAGGCTGGGCTTTTCACACCCACCGGATCCATGTCCAACCAGTTGGGACTTCGTACCCTGGTGCGCCCTGGCGACGAGGTCGTCACCGATACCTTCGCCCACATCGTCCGCGCCGAGTTGGGGGGTCTGGCAGCCCAAGGGGGCATCACCACCAGGACGTACGAGTGCCCACAGGGCGTCATCGACATCTCCCGGCTGGCCGCGACCATCAGACCCAAGACGAGTCCGTACCTGGTGGGCACCACCACCGTTTCGATCGAGAACACGCACAACTTCGACGGCGGAAAGGTGCAGCCCTTCGAGTCGTTGTTGGCGGCACGCGAGTTGGCGGATGCCGAGGGGCTGACCCTGCACCTGGACGGTGCCCGGATCTGGAATGCCCACGTGGCCACCGGTGTTCCGCTGGCCGACTACGGTCGGCTGTTCGACACGATCAGCGTCTGCTTCTCCAAGGGACTCGGCGCCCCAATCGGGTCCATGCTGCTGTCCACTTCCGAGCGGATCGACCAGGCTCGAGTGCTGCGCAAACGGCTCGGCGCCGGGATGCGCCAGGTGGGGATTCTCGCGGCCGCGGCGGATTTCGCACTCGCGCACCAGGTCGACCGCCTGGCGGAGGACCATCGTCGCGCCCGGATCTTGGCCGAGGCGATAGAAGCGGCGGCACCGGGTGTGGCTGATCCGCGGCCCGATACCAACATCGTCCGGCTCAGCCTGCGCGGTTCCGGGTGGAGTTCGCCTGAGTTACATCAGGCCGCCCAGGCCGGTGGCGTGATCATCAGCGTCATCGGGGAGCATGAGGCGCGACTGCTGACCTATCTGGGATTGACGGATCGCGACGTCGAGTTCGCCGCTGAGGCGCTCGGCTCGCTGTTGGCGGCACGATGACCGCGCCCGATTCCGGTCCCGGACGACCTGAGGGCGAAGGTCCAGCACTACCCCCGAACGGGGCGTACAACCGGCGACTGCCCCCGGGCCAGTATGTTCCCCGCGGTTGGCCGGTGCTTCACTACGGGCGGGTCCCGACGGTGGACCTGGACAGCTGGGACCTTCGCATCTTCGGCGCGACTGCGGACGGTAGTGAGCTGCTGTTGAACCACGCGCAGTTGATGGCCCTGCCGCAGAGCCAGGTGTCCGCCGACTTCCACTGCGTCACGAAATTCAGTCTGCTGGACAACTTGTGGGCGGGTATCCGCACCGAGGACATCGCTCGGGTATGCCCGCCGGCACCGGACGCGACGCACGTGCTGATCTGGGCCGATTTCGGCTACTCGAGCAACGTCAGCATGGCCGACTTCCTCGCTCCTGACTCCCTTTTCGCCCACCACCGCAACGGGGTGCCCTTGACGGCGGAACATGGCTGGCCACTGCGCTTCGTGTGTCCCCAGCTCTACGCATGGAAGAGCACCAAGTGGGTGCGCGCGATCGAGTACCTGCATGGGGATCGACGCGGCTTCTGGGAAGCCCGCGGCTACCACAACCGAGCTCGGGTGTGGGACGAGCAGCGCTACAGCTACCAGGAGGGTCCCGACGACGGTCCGCCCCTGTAGGGCGACCGCAGATAACTCGCCGTTGGCCGGACTGGCTCAGGGTTCCAGATGGGCGACCTCGGCATCCCGGCCGCGGCGGGTGCCGACCTCTACTAGGTACATGGAGGAGACGACCATCAGTCCGCCGAGTACCAGGCGCCAGGTCAGGTCGTCACCGGCGAGGAATCCGGTCACTCCCGCGAACACTGGCTCCATCGTGAGCACCACAGCCGCCTTCGTCGGTGAGATCTGCGCCTGGGCCCAACTCTGGACCACGAACGCCAGCGCCGTGGCTGCCAACGCCAGGAAGAGCACGGCCGCCCACACCTGCAGATTCGGCGGCACCTTGGGGCCGTCCTCGAACGGTGCGATCACCGCACACATGACCGCCACCATGCCCAACTGCAGGACCGCGAGGCCGTAGGCGTTGGTGGTGGTGGACCATTGGGAGAGACCGACGATCTGGAATGCGAAGGCCAGCGCTCCGCCCAAGGTGAGCAGTACCCCGAGGGTGTTGTTCGCGGCGCCCTGCAATGAGATCAGCGCCAGCCCGATGGTCGCCAACAGCACCGCGATCCAGGCGGCCGGCGCGATTCGCTCGCGGGTGGTCAGCCAGGCGACCAGCGGCGTGAACACCAGGAACATGCCGGTGATGAATCCTGAGACTGTGGCCGATGTGTATTGCAGGCCCAGGGTCTGCAGCACGTAGCCGATCCCGAGCGTGACGCCGATCGCGAGGCCGCGGCGCACATCGACGCGTGACAGGGCGCTGACGGAATGCGGCCGAACGGCATAGAGCAGCAAGGCGGCGATCCCGAAGCGCCAGGCGAGGAAGGTGTACACCGGGAGCTGTTCGATGGTGAATGCCACGACCACGAACGTCGTGCCCCAGATCGCCGTAACGGCGACCAACGCGACAGTCGGGATCCACGTTCGGCCGTGGGTCGGCGTGGTCTGCGGATTCGCCGCTGACCCGCCCTCGTCGGACGAGGCCATGGCTAGCCGAGGGTGATCGTGACGCGGGTGCCGGGTCGCGCCTGCGACCCCGCCGACGGGCTCTGGGCGGTGACTCTGTCACGCCCGCCGGTGATCACGTTGAACCACGGTTCGTCGACCTTGACGTCGAAACCGGCAGCCTGCAGTTTGCTGGTCGCCTCTTTGCTGGTCAGGCCACGCACATTGGGCACGTCCACCAGTTCGCTGCCCTTGGAGATCAGCAGGGTGACCTGGTCGCCGCGCTTCAGGGTCTTACCCGTGGCCGGGTCGGTTCCGATGGCTGCGCCCTGCTCGACGGTGTCGTCGTAGCGCTCGTCGGTGCTGAACTTGAGCCCGGCGTCCTGCAGCGCCGCCGTGGCGTCGTCGAGGCTCAGCCCGCGGACATCCGGCACGTCCACCGGCGCGGGCCCCTTGGAGACCAGCAGCGTGACTGCGGTGGCAGGCTTCACAGACGAACCGATCTTCGGGTTGGTGCCTGTGACCTTGCCCTCGGCGACCGTGTCGTCGAAGGCTGGTTCCGTGCCTGCCACAGTCAGGTTCGCCTCGCGCACCGCGGTCGTCGCCTGGTCGACCGAGGAGCCACGGACGTCGGGGATGCTGTAGCGCTCCGGACCCTTGGACACGGTCGCGGCCACGGTGCTGCCAACGCGGGCATCGTCACCCGCGATCGGGTCGGTGGAGATGATGGCACCCTTGGGCACATTCTCGTCGAATGACTGGTTCCCGGTGTCCAGCGAGATGCCCTTCGACGCGAGGATCGGTTTGGCTTGGGTGACGGTCTTCCCCACCACGTTGGGCATCGGCACATAGCGCTGGACGCCGATCCACCAGGATCCACCCCCGACCAGCACCGCCAGCAGCGTTACCACGAGGACTACCGCGGCGCGCCCGCCTCGCCGGACGGACCTCACCCCGGGTCGGTTGACCGGGGGTTGGCCGGGCGGCCCGCCGCCTGTCGACGGCAGACCGGAGTGTCGAGGCTCGGCAAGGGCCACTGCAGACGCGGACAGCACAGCCGTTCCGACGCCGCGTCCGACGACGGTCTGATCGATGACGGGCCCGGCGACCGCTCCGCTGCCGTGGATCGGATCGGAGGTCGAGCCCTCGAGTACCTCGGTCGTCGCCGACGCGCTGACGGCCGGGCGGGCGCCCCCGTCGGCCGCCAGCAGAGCCTGGGCCGACGACACCGCTGACAGGAAGGCGGCCGTGTCGGGGAATCGATCCTCGGGGTGCCGGGCACTCGCCGTCGTGACGAGGGTGTCCACGTATCCCGGGATCCCGGGTTTCGCTGAGCTCGGGGCTGGCACGTGGTCGTTCACGTGCTTGTAGGCGACCGCCAGCGGGGTCTCGGCCTGGTACGGCACCGCGCCGGTCAACATCTCGAAAAGCAGGATCCCGGCCGCGTAGACATCGCTGCGGGCGTCCGCCGAGCCCGATTCGACCTGTTCAGGTGACAGGTAAGCCACGGTCCCGATCAGGACACCACGGGTGGCCGCGCTAGAGGTGCTCGCGGTGATTGCCCTGGCCAGGCCGAAGTCGGCCACCTTGATGTGCCCATCGGACGTGACGAGGACGTTCTCGGGCTTGATGTCGCGGTGAACGAATCCGGCGTTGTGCGCGGCGCTGAGGGCCCGCAGAACGGGATCCATGACGCCCAGGGCCCTGGCCGGCTCCAGTGCCCCGTGCACCCTGAGGACATCCCGCAGCGTGTGCCCTGGCACGTACTCCATCACCAGGAAGACCAAACCGTCGTAGGCGCCTTGGTCATACACGCCCACGACGTTCGGGTGGCTCAGCCGAGCTGCTGACTTGGCCTCCCGCTCGAAGCGTTCCACGAAGCCGTGGTCCTCCGCCAGCGACCGCTGCATGATCTTCAGGGCAACGGTGCGGTCGAGTCGGATATCGGTGGCCCGATAGACAGTGGACATGCCGCCGTTGGCGATCATCGCATCAACGCGATATCTACCCTCGATGAGTCTCCCGACCACGGGATCCTGCGCAGCGCTCACGGTCGCCAAGTTTACGGTCCCTTGGCAATAGTCCCGTCATGGGCACGCCTGCGATCCGCGACGGGTTCGCCCAGCCGCTAGCAGGCCCCAGACGCTCCCAGCTGCCGCCGCACCGAGTTGCGCGGGGACGCCGAGCGTCCTCGACGCACCCGTGCCGCATTGGCTCTAGGCTCGAGATCATGTCGGATGCTCCCGTGGTCGTCGTCGGCGCCGGCCTTGCCGGGGCGCGCACCTGCAGCGAACTGCGGAGTCAGGGGTTCAAGGGCGGCGTCGTCATGGTCGGACGGGAGGGCCACCCGCCCTACGATCGGCCGCCGTTGTCCAAGTCGGTGCTGCCGGACTCGGCCGAGATGCCGGGGCCGCCCGCAGTGGGAATCGATCTGGCAACCCTCGATGTCGACCTCAGGCTCTCGACGGTTGCCGTCGGCCTCAGCACCCCGGAACCTGGGGTGCCGTCAGCAACGGCCACGGGTACGTCGGCGCGTTCCGATTGGCCGGGTCCGGTGGTCCGGTGCGCCGACGGCACGGACGTCGCAGCGGCCGCCGTCGTGGTCGCCACCGGAGCAGACCCGATCGTGCCCAGCGGCTGGGCCGGTCCGCCTGCCGTGATGACCCTGCGGACCTTCGACGATGCTCTTACGCTGCGGCGACGTCTCGCCGATCCGTCGGTGCAACACGTCACCGTCGTCGGAGGTTCGTGGCTCGGCGCCGAGATCACGGCGCTGTCGCACGCGGAACTCGACACCGTGCGACTGGTGGAGCGTGACTCGTGGCTGTTGCCGGCACTGCCGCCTGAGCCCGGACGGGCAATCCACTCCTGGTTCGAGGACGCCGGGATCCAGGTCACCCTCGGACTCTCGGTGGACCGCGTGGTGGAGCTCGGCTCGGGTGCGCGGGTTGAGGCGGTGGGGGAGAGTTGGGAGTCCGATCTCGTGGTGGCGGCGCTGGGAATCCGGCCCGCTACTGAGTGGCTCGTCGATTCGGGGCTGAGGCGTTCGAGGATCAGCGGAGCCGTCAGAGTGGGCCCGGACCTGGCTGCCAGTGGCCACGGGGTTTTCGGGGTCGGCGACGCCGTGGAGCGATGGTCAAGCCGGTATCAGTCGTGGCTGCCCGGTGGCCACTGGCAGGATGCCCTCGATGAACCGGTGGTGGTGGCCCGCTCGGTGATCGAGTGGCTGACGGCGGCGGAGGACGGCGCGAACTGGTCGGGCATCATCAGCGCCGGGAGCAGGCGCACAACCGCGGGCTACGACGCCGTGCCCTACTTCTGGAGCGAACTCTTCGGCCGAACCCTGCAGTGGACCGGTTACCTGCCCGACT
>CAYMPK010000011.1:0-1230 GCA_964392145.1 uncultured Actinomycetes bacterium
AGCGTCTCGCACCGACAACCGCGCTCCGGCCCCCTCGGCGATTGCCTCTGCGCGTTTCAGATCTGCGCCCGTCCATCCACCAGCGGCGGTGTAGGCCTGCCCTGCAGCCGTGGCGACGGCCTGAGCAGCTGCCGTCCGTTGTGCGTCCTCGGACGCTGTCAGGCTTCGCGAGGATCCGATCAACGCGGCGACGGTGAGGACGACAACCGAGGACATCGCGACCACCACGAACGCGATCAGTAGCCGTCGCCCCAAGGGTCCCAGGCCAGCACGTGCGCTAGTCATCTCGGTTCAGCCCGAACCGGTAGCCGACCCCCAGGACCGTCTCCACCACGGCGGCTCCCGAATCGCCGAGCTTCCGCCGCAGATTCTTCACATGGGAGTCGATGGTTCTCTCATAGCCAGCGAATTCGTATCCCCGAACCCGGTTGACCAAGTCTGATCTACTGAATACCCGACCGGGCGAGTCTGCCAGCGCATTCAGCAGTCCCCATTCGGTCGGCGTGAGATCGAGCAGATCGCCGTTGAGGTATACCTCGTGTCGAGCCTGATCGATGCGGACCAGCCCCTGACCGTAGCCCGCGACTTCCGTCGCCGGCGAGGCCGTCGAGTGCCGTCCGAGTACCGCCGCCACCCGCAACACGACCTCCTGCGGACTGAACGGCTTGGTGACGTAGTCGTCGGCTCCCTTGCGCAGGCCCAAGATGCGGTCCTCGACGGAACTTCGTGCCGTCAGCGCGATCACTGCGATGTGCGCATCCTTCGCCGCGCTCAGCACCTCCAGGCCGTCGATGTCGGGCAAGCCCAGATCCAGGAGCACCAGATCAGGCGCCGAGTCGGCCAACATACGTAGCGCCTCAGCTCCGCTGCCGGTGCTCATGACTGCGTGGTCGGCGCGCTCCAAGTAGCGCCGGAGCAACTCCCTGATATCGCGCTCATCTTCGACGACCAGAACAGTGGGCACGCCCCCATCATGGCTGAAACCTGCCTTCCTGGAGTGCCCGCACCGGGATCGACGGGAACTCCACACAATCTCCACACGCACCACATGGCGATCACAAGTCTCTCGGCCACCTTGTAAGTGACAGCACGATCACCGCCCCGAGACTCGGGGCCCGTCCAAGGAGTTCATCATGCGTCGCAACACCACCATCGCCGCCGGCGTCGCCGCCGGCATCACCGCCGTCGCGCTCGCCGCCACTCCGGCGGTTGCCCTCGGCTCGTCGTACT
>CAYMPK010000011.1:1262-25655 GCA_964392145.1 uncultured Actinomycetes bacterium
CCAGTGACCAGGGTTCGGGCCAGAACTCCGAGCAATGCACCGGTCAGGGGAATGGCTCGGGGAACGGCATGGGCAACCGGCAAGGCAGGGGCCAAGGCAATGGCCAGGGCAACGGCATGGGCCAGGGGCAGGGCAATTCCATGTCGGAACTGGATCTGGCGGGTGTCGCCTCCGGCACTCTGACCGCCGAACAGAAGACCAAATTGGCGGGAATGGCGGAGGAGGAGAAATTGGCCCACGACCTCTACGTCGCATTGGCCGCCAAGTACCCCGACGATCATCAATTCGCCAACATCTCCAAGGCGGAGACCAAGCACCTCACCGCGGTAAGGACCCTGCTGACCAGGTACGGCATCGCTGACCCGACCGCGGGTAAGGCGGAAGGCAGCTTCGCGAGCGAGAGGATGCAGACGCTCTACAACCAGTTGCTGGCTGGTGCAACCACGAGCCAGGCAGCACTGGCCGCGGGTGTGACGGTCGAGAAGACCGACATCGCCGATCTCGCCAACGCCAAGGTTGGCGTGACAGCACCTGACGTGAACCTGGTCTACACGAATCTCACGCAGGGTTCCGAGCATCACCTGAAGGCCTTCGGCGGCTGACGCACCACAGCCCGACCAGGCACCACCAACACCCGAGCGGAGGCATAGCCATGAGTTCGATCTCACATCTCAACGTGCCGGCATCCTGGCAGGTTGGTTCGATCGGGTGGCTCAGCCGTTGGCGAGCGGGCGACTACGCGGCGGTCCTGGTCGGGCTCGGGGCGGGGGCAGTGGTCGGCTCCACCTGGATCATGTCGGAGGACGTCTGGCACACCCCGGGTGGCCCGATCACTGTGATCGGGTCACTCACCGCCATGCTCGGAACGTATCTGTGTCTGGTCCTGATTCTAGTGGTGGCCCGGGTGCCATGGTTGGAGCGCGACATCGGGCAGGATCGCCTCGTCTCCTTCCATCGACGACTGGCACCGTGGGTGGTGGGCCTGGTCGTCGCCCACGTGTTCTTCACGACTTTGGGCTACGCCCAGGCGAGCGGCCGGAACTTCGTGGGCGAATTCACCAGCATCGTGCTCGGATACCCCTGGCTGGTTCCCGCCACCCTGGCACTGGTCCTGATCGTCGGGCTCTCGTTGTTCAGCATTCGCAGGGCCCGTTCTCACGTGCGCTATGAGACCTGGTGGGTAGCCCATCTCTATCTCTACCTTGCAGTGGCTCTGGCATTCGGCCATCAACTCACCGCAGGCGCGATGTTCGCCGAGAACACCTGGGCGCGAAATGCCTGGATCGCACTTTACGTCGTCGTCGCCTCGATGGTGATCGGGTCGCGCCTGGCCCTACCTCTGGCCCGCGCCCTGCGACACCGACTCCGCGTCGAGTCTGTGAGACGCGACAGCAACGGCGTTGTCACGATCACCATGGCAGGTCGGCAGCTCGAGAAGTATCCCGGCCGAGGTGGGCAGTTCTTCGAGTGGCGATTTCTGACCAGGGACTGGTGGTGGCAGGCCCACCCCTACTCACTCTCAGCCGCCCCCGATGGTCGGCACCTGCAGATCACGGTCAAGGCCTTGGGGGATCAGAGCGCCGCCCTCGCCGAACTGCGTCCCGGTACCCGGGTAGTGGCCGAAGGTCCTTACGGCATCTTCCACCCCTCGCGCGGCGCCCGTGGTCCCCTTGTCGCGCTGGCCGCAGGGGTCGGCGTGGCACCGATCAAGGCACTGCTTGACGACGTTCCTGCCAGCAGGGATGTGGTCGTGATCTACCGGGTTGTGCGACTGGATCCGGACTGCGTCGCCATGCGGGACGAACTGGAGGGTCTCGTCGCCCGACGGGGCTGGCAACTGCACTACCTGACCGGAGAGATAGACGAGTGCAGGATGGATGGGGCCCGGCTGAGTTCCTTCGCCCCGCGCCTCGCGGAGGCCGACCTCTTCGTGTGCGGACCGCAACCGTTCATCACCAAGGTGCTCGCCGCGGCCACCTCCGTGGGAGTTCCGAAGGAACGCATTCACCACGAACTCTTCGTCTTCTGAACCATCCGATCCGCGAATGGGAGTGATCACCATGATCAGAGCAGTTCTGATTGGAGCTGGCACCCTGGTAGGGGTCTCTGCGGCCCTTGCCTACACGCCCGGCACCTTCTCAACGACGGCGGCGCAGGTCGCCGCGGTGGAGCCAGTCACCTCATCCGGCCCAACGGCCACGACGAAGCCCTCCGGGACCTCGGGCACGTCCGCGACTGAGACGACTTTCACGGGCTCCGTGGCAGAGACCAAGTACGGTCCCGTGCAGGTCGCCATCACCGTGGCCGGCGGCAAGATCGTTGATGCCTCCGCGGTGGCATCCCCGAACGGCGACACGAAGTCCGCCGACATCTCCCAGCGAGCCGTTCCGCAGTTGCGGGAGGAGACGCTGGCCGCCCAGTCGGCCGAGGTTGCCGCGGTCAGTGGCGCCACATTCACCTCGACGGGCTGGCAGACGTCCCTGCAGGCGGCTCTGGCACAGGCTGGACTCTGACCATGGCCGAGGTGGTTCGAGCGGCCCCCCTCAGGGGCTGGCACCGCAGATGTCATGCGGAACCTGTGTGGAGCACCGTCGTGACAGTGGATCTGCGCGGTCCCGAACTGCCCGATGGCCGTGTGACGGAACTATTCTCGACAGCGGCTGAATTCACTCACGACGTCGACACGTGGTTCTCGACGTTTCGCCCGGACTCCACCATCTCCAAGCTCCGAGCCGGCATGCTGACCACCAGCGAGGCACCGGAGGTGGTGCAGTCGGTGCTGGCCAACTGTCGTCACGCCCGGGCAGTCAGCGAAGCCGCCTTTGACCCTTGGGCGATGCCGGGTGGTCTGGATCCCTCCGGCCTGGTCAAAGGGTGGGCAGCGGACCGGATCGCGGCGATGGCCCTCGATGCTGGCTTCGCGAACGTGTGCGTGAACGCGGGCGGTGACATCGCCTGCCGCGGTGAACAGTCGCCAGGCCAACCGTGGTCAGTTGGCATAGCCCATCCGGGTCATCGAGATCAGATCGTTGCGACGGTACCTCTTCAGGACATGGGGATGGCCACCTCGGGGCGCTACGAACGCGGTGACCACATCGTCGATCCTCGATCGGGGCAACCGGCGATGGCCCTCGACTCCGCGACCGTCATCGGTCCCGACTGCGGTCTTGCCGATGCGCTTGCCACCGCACTGGTGGTCAGCGGGGCAGCGGGTGTCGAGTACTTCCGCGCCCTACCGGGCTGGTCGGGTTACCTCATCAGCGGCGAGCGGGTCCAGATGTTCGGACCCGCCTTCGTCGCCGACTGACCCCGCGACGACTTCCGACACACCGTCTGGCGACGCAATCTCCTGGGCCACGTAGGCGCACGCCATCTCCCCGCGCAGCCGCACGATCAGGGCCCATCCCAACAACAGCATCCCCGCGGTGGCGAGGTAGGGCTGAACCGGAGCGAAGAACTTGACCGCTCCGGTCGCACCCAGCGCCACCAGGACGAGCTTGTTGCAGACCGGGCATCCGATCGCGAAGAAACTCAACGCTCCGCCCACCATGCCGCCGCGCGCCGGGCGATCGTTGCCGCCGACCGGGATCCTCGACGTACCAGTGATCCTGACGTAGGTGGCCATCAACAGCCCCGCGAGAATGCTGGTAGCAATGAGAACCTCGAGCGACCACGACGTCGGCGGAATCGCCCTACCGAAGAACGGGTTGGGGATCACTGCCGTTGATAGTCCCATCGCCGCGAAGGTTGCGAGCCCCGCCAGGATGGCGGTCAGCCATCGACGTCTCGGCCATTTGAGGAGGGGCATCAGGAAGCACATCGTTGCGCCCGATCGAACTGTTGCCACGCCGGCGGTTGCACCATTTCCCATGTTCGCATGTCGGCGACCAGATCGCCGCACCCTGCCTCTGCCATGTCGCTACCCTCATTTCTCGGCACCGGAACCCGCGTGGGTCCTTCGTGGCAACCGGGAGCTGGTCGTTGTTCCACTCGTGTGCAATATACCCCACGGGGTATGGCACACGAGTGGAACCGAGACAGCTGGTGCGCGGCGTGCAGCCTTGAGTCACACGTAGTACCGGAAGGGCTTGCGCGTCCGCCTCACGAGGAGCCGGCCTCGCGGATCAGGGCTGCAACCAACTCCTTCACCCCGTCGTCGCAGGGTCGGGGCTCCAGCACCGTCTGGTCCTGGTGACTGCGACCAAAGGCATACAACTCCTCGTCACGCTGGGCGAGCACGAGGTCCTTGCTGTCACCGGCGGTTTCGACGCTGCCGTCGGTGGTGTACTCAGTCATCGTCACCAGGGCGGTTCTTTGGGCAGCGGCCAGCAGCTCCTCGACGGCCGGTAGATCATCCGTGTCGCCCTCCCTGCCATCCGGAAGCCACTCGGCCAACCGTTCGATCGACTCCTCGGTGGTGTACAGGCCAAGCTCGTGAACCCCCAGCGCATCGATCCGTATCTCCAGCGCGATTCCCTCGGCCTGCGGCAACAGCAGCACGCGCCAAGGTTCACCCGGTTTCGTGCCGGTGGCCCGGGCATCCAGCACGCTGCCCGCGCGCTGCTGGAACGCCAGCGCGATCCCCAGGTCGCCCCGCACCTGAAGCCGTCCGTTGGGGTTGGCGACAAGAAGTTGTCGGGCCGCCAACGAACGCACAGCCTCGGCCAACACCTCGTCCGAGGGGCGCACCTCCAAGAAGTCCACCACGGCGTCGACCGCGGTGAGTTCCGCCAGCGTGTAGGCCCCGAGTGCCACCGGTCCGGTACCGACCAACTCGACGACTGCGGTGATCAGGCCTTCAGGCACCGACAACTGCGGTTGCGGCGTCGCGGCGGCGTTGGCACTCCCGCCGGCCTGCCCGCCGACGATCGGACCGTGAGAGTTGTCGCTGGTCATTTCTCCTCCGGGGCGGTTGGCGGCGCGGGGACTTCATCCACTTCCGGCATCCGCGCGGGCGAAAGGTCAAGCGGTGGTGCGGTGCGGGCGGTCGCCTTCAGGACGGCCGCGGCCACGCTGGCGGGTGTCTCGGAGACCCACACGTCCGAGTTGCCGAACAGGCCCCGGCCAGCGCGACCCTTCAGGGTCTTGCCCACCTCGGCGACCGGATCGGCCCGATCGGGAGGCGGGAACAGGTGGGCGAGGTCCCCCGACACCGCGGTGGTGTCATCGGAGTCCTCGAGGTGATGCAACGTGGCCCGAAGTGAATCCGCGACGTTGTCCGCCACCGAGGTGGTGGCCGCGAGTGAGGGCGAGAGGTACAGCGGTCGCCGCTCCGTGGTCTTGGACAGACCCCACGGCCCCACATTGCTCCTCGTGATGCGGTACACGACGTAGTCCATCAGATGTCGGATGTCCGACATCGTCGGGAACTTCTTCTTGCCCATCGCGGCGGGAGTCTTCTCCAACTGAACCCAGGTACCGACAGCGGTGCGGCCGTGGAGCTTCTCCCGTACGACGGGACCCCGCATGCCGATATCCGGGTAGGTCTTCTTGTCGATCGTGCGGTGATGGCTGGAGAGCCGCTCATGGCTGACGTTCTGGAACCGCCAGGCCTCGTAGAGGTTCGGGTCGTCCACGAGGACGTGTCCACCGCAGAGCACATCACGCAGTTGCGGAACCTGGAGCCCATGATCCGCCAGGTCGACGATGATCGCCGCCTCTTCCGGGCTGAGCCGTTCCGCGGCCTGCACCAGACCCTTGCGGTAGCTGCCCACCTTGGCGGTGATCTGGATGAGAAGGCGCACTCGGGTACGTACGATCTCCGTCTGCCGCTGGGTCAACGGCGTTGCCGCAGTCACATTCTCAGAGGTCACCGGAACATTCAACACCAATCACAGCCGGCCGGCCACGGACGAGAGGGCGGTCGGCGAAGTTGCCCTGTTCACGAGCGCACCTACCAGCCCGCGGACCGTCACGATCCCTTGCGACTCCGGTGAGCGTTGTGGTGCAGTGGGGCCATCACGGGGGCGGTATAGCCTACGAAATTCCGGTGCACCGGGTCGCCCAACTTCGAGAGCACTTCGGACAGCGCCCGTGCCAGGCTCGCCATCTCCTCAGGCGCATCGCACTTGAGGATGCGCGTCCAGAGGAGGTCCGCCAAAGCGGGTAGCGACGGCTCCTCGGGGAGCTCGTGTTCGTGGACAGAGGGAGGAAGAGCGCGCAGCCGACTTACCCGCGCTGGTTCACCAACGTCGTCGAGTGTCATGCCCTGCCCCTTTTGGCAGCGCGCGCTGCCGGTAGGTCCTTCACCCTTCCTCGTAGGTCATTGTCCTCACTGAGCGTGATTGATGCAATCGGGTGAACGGACTAGGCCAAGTGGAGTAGGCGGCGTCGAAAGGCTTCCATCGCGGGGCGATTCACCCCTTCGGACGCTGCGCCAACCCGACATCCACCACCGACCCCGCCCGTCTCATCCGGATGGTGGATGGCAGCACCGAGTCCGAGAGCGACCCATTGATCAGTACGCCTGTGACCACCGCGACGTCCACCGCCTCCGGCGTCGAGAGTTCCTCGACGAGGTCCCACACGTCGTCCAGGATCAGACCGGCCACCCATGTGGCAAGGGCCAGCGGATCACGCTGGAAGAACCGTGCGTCCGCCCGCAACAGTCGTTGCCTGACCAGCGACTGCTCGGCATCCAGGGGGTCGATCGGCGACTCCGCGGCCAACGGATCGTCAGCGGCGTCGGCGGCCCCGGCGGCCGCCGCGGTTAAGGATCCGCAGGCCGACGTGGGCCGAGCCCGACCATGCCGCATCACCTGCCCGTAGGAACCATCTGCCAGCACGCCCACATGCGGCATCGCGAAGACGACCACCTGGGGCCTGTGGGCGACCTCGGGAACATGATCGAGTACCGCTCGCATGCCGGTAGCGCCGGCGAGCGGCAGCGCGGACAGGCTGCTGAAGTCGAACGCATTGTCCCAGTGCGCCCTCACCGCGGCACGAAATTCAGCCACGATCTCGTCGCGACACGAGGCCGTGACAGCCAACGCCTCACCCCGATGAAAGCCCTGACCCTCCAGCCAGGTCGATGTCAGGTCGAGGAACTCGGCCAATGGCAACGTCGCTGCCTGAATCCCCATGTCTGGTGTGGCACCTGTGTCGACGGGAACATTCACGATAGAACTCTAGACATCCGGCCACTTCGTTCTCCTAGGCTGCGGGCATGAGAGCCCGCCTGATCGACGCGACGTCGACCTCAACCTTCACCCTGGCGGATGCCCGGGCTTGGACAGACTCGACACCGTTCGGATGGATTGAGATCGAGGCCGATGGTCCCGATGACACCGAGGCGCACGAGATGCTCTCTGCCCTGGGCTTCACCTCGGTCGCGGTGACGTACGCCATGCGGTCCAATGTCTCCGGGATGTTCCGCCGCTACGGCGAAGCGCTGGTGGGCACGACCTGGCTGGCCGCACTCCCAGCTCAGACGCCCTCGAACCTCAACTTCGCCTGGGACACCCGCCGGATGGTGACCATCAGATTCGGCTGCGAACAGGAGATGGACGAAGTGGTGAATCAGGCGTCCAGCAGCGCTGCCAGCCTCTTCGCCCACCCCTCCTCGGCACCGCCGATCATCTTGCGCATGGTGCTAGCCGGGCTCAACAAACAGCTCACCGCTATCGAACTGCAGATCGCCGAAGTGGACGCCCAGATCGTGGAGAAGGCCCAGCCCTCCCAACTCGCGACGCTGCGGGCCGTCCGGACTACTGCGAACCCGCTGGCACAGAGATTCCCGGGCTACTCCGACGCCCTCAACTCGGCGCTCATCAGCCCCGCGACGCTGGCGAATTTCGATTCCGCGGCCATCGAACACCTGCAGTCCTATGCGACCCACGTTCAAGACACGGTCTCGCGCATCGGAGACCTGGTGGATGCCATGCGCAGTGCACTGCAGGACTACCAGACCGAGGTCGGCAACCATCAGGGTGACCGGATCAACCAACTCACGATCGTGTCCATCCTCTTCTTGCCCGTCACCTTCCTCACGGGCTACTTCGGGATGAACTTCCAATGGCTGGACAACGAGTTGATGTCCCTCATCAGTTGGCTCATCCTCGGCGTACTGGTGCCGATCCTGGTCGTGATCGCATCCGCGGTGGTGCTGGCCCGGCGGGGCTACCTGGCGTCCATCTTCGGTCCCCGTAAGCCTCGATCCCCGGCGCCTGATGCCGCCGCCATGCCTGTCCCCGACGCGCGGAGCACCGGAACAGATCCCCAGGGGTGAGGATCCGACGACGGCTGAGGGCGTCGGCAACCTGATCGGACTCGACATGGAGTCGCTTGCCTCACACCTGCCCAAGGGCGGAATGCAGGTCCAGAAGTCGACGGTTAGGCTTGGCAGAAGGCCAACCCCCAACCACGAGGAAAGAGCGAATGTCCCTGATCAACACCGAAGTGAAGCCTTTCAAAGCCACCGCTTTTCAGCAGGGCGAGTTCATCGACGTTACCGATGACGACCTACGCGGTTCGTGGTCGGTGGTGTTCTTCTACCCCGCGGACTTCACCTTCGTCTGCCCGACCGAACTGGGTGACCTTGCCGACAACTATGCGGAGTTCCGCGAACTCGGCGTTGAGATCTACGGAGTGTCCACCGACTCGCACTTCACCCACAAGGCTTGGCACGACACGTCCGACACCATCAGCAAGATCGAGTTCCCGCTCGTCGGAGATCCGACCGGGGTCATCACCCGAAACTTCGACGTGATGATCGAGGAGGATGGGATGGCGGATCGAGGCACCTTCGTGATCGACCCGGACGGCAAGATCCAACTAGTTGAGATCAACGCCGGCGGTATCGGGCGCAACGCGGTGGAACTGCTCCGCAAGGTTCGGGCAGCGCAGTATGTTGCCGCCCATCCCAACGAGGTGTGCCCGGCGAAGTGGGAAGAGGGCGACGACACCCTCGCGCCGTCCCTGGATCTGGTCGGCAAGATCTAACACTCGGTTAGCGGCGTTGGGGTCCGCCAGGTCTCGGGCCCCGACGCAGCAACCCTTCAGTCACTTCCCGCAGGACCGCGAATACCAGGAGTCCGCCATGCTCGACGCCGCCCTCGCCGCGCAACTGAAGACCCATCTGGCGAACGTGTCCCAACCCGTTGTGCTGCTCGCATCACTGGACGACAGCCCCAAGTCGAGCGAGATGCGGGAATTGCTCAGCCAGATCGCGGGTATGTCCCCCCAGATCACGTTCGACGACAGCGGGGCCGCTGAACGCCGACCCTCGTTCCAGATCAACCGAGTGGGCACCGATATCGGGGTGACTTTCGCGGGGATCCCCCTCGGCCACGAGTTCACCTCTTTCGTTCTGGCGATACTCCAGGTCGGCGGCCATCCATCGACCGCCGCTCCCGAGGTGCTCGAGCAGATCCGGGAACTCGAAGGGGACTTCGAGTTCGAGACGTACTTCTCCCTCTCGTGCCAGAACTGCCCAGACGTGGTGCAGGCACTGAACCTCATGAGCGTTGTCAATCCCAGAATCCGCCACACCGCCATCGACGGTGCACTATTCCCCTCCGAGGTCGAAGAGCGCAGCGTGCTGGCCGTTCCCACCGTCTTTCTCGATGGACAGGCCTTTGACCAGGGACGGATGACCCTCGAACAGATCGTCTCGAAACTGGACACAGGTGCCGCCGAGCGCACTGCCGCCCGTATCGCCGGGCAAGAACCATTCGACGTTCTGGTAGTCGGCGGCGGACCCGCAGGGGTCGCGGCGGCGATATACGCAGCACGCAAGGGAATCAGGACCGGAATCGTCGCCGAGCGACTCGGTGGCCAACTGCTCGACACCATGGCCATCGAGAACTTCATCTCGGTTCCGTACACCGAGGGTCCGAAGCTTGCGGCCGAACTCGAGCAACATGCCTTGGCCTATGACGTGGAATTGATGACCGACCAGCGCGCCGCGAAACTGCTAACCGGCCCCGACGCCGACGGTTTTCTCGGCGTCGAGTTGGACAGTGGTCCGACCCTGCGAGGCAGGACCCTGATCCTGAGCACCGGAGCGCGCTGGCGATCCATGGATGTTCCCGGCGAACAGGAGTATCGGAACAAGGGTGTGACGTACTGCCCACATTGCGACGGGCCACTGTTCAAGGGCAAGCGGGTGGCGGTCATCGGCGGCGGTAACTCCGGTGTGGAGGCAGCCATCGACCTCGCTGGCGTGGTCGGACACGTAACCCTCATCGAGTTCCTCGACACGATGAGGGCGGACGATGTGCTGCAACGAAAACTGCGCAGTCTGCCGAACGTCGATGTCCTTCTCAGCACCCGGACCACGGAGGTGCTCGGGGACGGCACCCGGGTTACCGGGTTGTCCTACGAGGATCGGACCAGCGGAGCCGCGCACCAGCTGTCCGTCGACGGCGTATTCGTCCAGATCGGGCTGTTACCGAACACCGAGTGGCTCGGGGACACGGTGGACCTGACAGCCACCAAGGAGATCGTCATCGACGATCACGGTCGGACGTCGGTCCCGGGAATCTTCGCGGCCGGCGACTGCACGACCTTGCCCTTCAAGCAGATTGTGGTCGCGATGGGTTCCGGATCGACCGCCGCGTTGACCGCCTTCGATCACCTCATCCGTACGAGTGCTCCCGAAGTTCAGCCGGTAACGGTCAGCTAGGGGCAAGGGCCGCCCTCAGCCGAGCAGCGACTTCTCCCACCCGTCCGGCAGGGGCCGATTGTGGGTCTCCGCAGAAGTGGCCCAGGCATCGGCACCAGACGGCGTCGGTAACCCCCATTGCCGCCAACTGGCCAACTGAGTGGCCACGGTGGACTTGGCTGAGCGCAGGGCCACCGCCACATCCTCAGCAGGCTCCTGGCCGGCGACATCGGCTTCGATAACCATCTCCTCCAAGTACCAGGCCCGGATGCGACCGACCGTCAAGGCGTCGCTCATCCCCTGAGCAATGCGTTGACAGCTGGCGTCCAGATCGGTCGCCTCCGCAGCGCGCATCCAGCCATAGTCCATGTCGATGAGGAGTAACCCCTGTTGCACTTCGAACGGCGCCACGACGTTCATACTCGGTGTGACGGCCGTGAGGGCGGCGCCTTCCTTCAGCGGGTAGGTCAGCGATCGAACCACCTGGTCAAAGAGTTCGATTTCGCCGTAGCGCGAATACACCTCCAGCAGGGTCAACTTGTCCAGCGGACCCTTCATCGGCTCGGCCGTCGTGACGTTCGCCAGGATCGCCGTGACGTCACCGGCCCCGACAAACACCGCGGCTTCCAGCGGCAGATTGCGCAGCACGCCTCCGTCGACGTACGCATCGTCACCCATCAGGCGAGGGGAAAACAGCACGGGCACACTCGACGAGGCGAGCATCCCGCTGATCACCCCGGGGGTTCCACCAGAAGGATAGGGCGTCACCGCATCTGAATCGACCATGGTCCCGCTCTCGGTGATGTACCGCGGAACGCCGGCCTGCAGTGCGCTGACGGTGAGACGCAAGGTGAGTCCAGGCCGTGCAATGCGGTCTTCGTCCACCTTTGAGATACCCGCTTCCCCGTACCCACGAAGGGCGGCCTCCAGCGGGTCGAGGGTCATCAACGATGCCGGATCATTCCAGAAATCCTTCGTCGCTCGATGGACGGCACCGGGGTGCAGCATCGTGCCCGCGAGGTCCTTCCACGATGACTTGTGTCCAGACCCGTCCGCGAACGGGGCCAACGGATCGTCAGCCAGGGTCGGATCCACCGGAACCGGGGGCCTCCCGCGGCCGATCAGGGTGTCGATCAACTGCCCGACTGGGGTTCCGTCGAGTTGCTTGGCCCAGTCGGTCTTGGCGAAAACCTTGTCGATCTCGGTCATGGCCAGGATGTCCGCCTTGAGCGTCTGCGCGCACTCCGCGAGCTCCGTCTCACCCCGAGCCTGCGCCAACACGCCCGCCGAGATCGAGCCCGCCGAGGTGCCGGTGATGATCTCCGGACACGGCATCCCCTGCGTGACCAACAGATCTATCGCCCCGGCCTCGAACGCACCCCGGGTGCCACCGCCGGATAGTACGAGCGCCTTCGGATCCGCTGCAGTGACCATGACAGCCAATCTACCCAGCCTTGCCGCCTCGGTGCTGAGCCACCGAGGCACACGGTGTCAATGCCAAGAACTCATCGGTTGACGCACCCTGGGTAACCCGTGGAATATACCCACGGGGGTATTTGTTGAGAACTCCGAAGGGCAGAACATAGAAGGAGTCGCACATGACAACCCGCAACCTCACAGTCGAGGACTTCGACACCGTCGTCTCGGCCGAGGGCATCACCCTCGTGGACTTCTGGGCCTCCTGGTGCGGTCCATGCCGAATGTTCGGCCCGATCTTCGAGAATGCTTCCGAGACCCACCCGGACATCGTCTTCGCCAAGGTCGACACCGAGTCCGAGCAAGCCATCGCTGCCGCGGCACAGATCACGTCCATCCCGACGCTGATGGCCTTCCGTGATGGCGTGCTGGTCTACCGCGAGGCAGGAGCCTTGCCCGCACCGGCGTTGGAACAACTCATCACGGCCGTCCGCGACCTCGACATGGCCAAGGTCAAAGCGGAAGTGGCCGCCGCGAACTGACCAGTTCGCAGAATCGCACTCTCGACTGGCGGTCCGGGAAATCACCGCGAGGCGTTTGCCACAACCCCGGAGCCACCCTCCGGAGAGGGCACGTCGCACTGCCGATCAGGCTGGCTGTGACGACCACGCGACGTGGTCGATAAGGGCGTAGGTTTGGAACCGACGGCTCCCCCGCCACAGTCTTGATTGAGGAGATCGCGATGACCACCGTCGGCATGAGCGTTCAGGATTCACTCTGGTTGACCACCGATCGCCCGAACAACCTCATGGTGGTGGACGGTGCCATGGTGCTTCGCGGAGTTCCGACCAGGGCGGCCGTGGACGAGGTGATGACGGCAGCGGTGGAGCGCTTTCCGGTGTTCGCCCGCAAGCCGGTGCGCTCAGGACCCGGGTGGGCGTGGCAGGACGATCCGGATTTCGACGTCAATCGCCACATCGAGATGGTGGATTTCGACGAGCCCATGTCCATGACCGAGTTGCAGGACTTCCTGGCGGACCAACGGTCACAGGAACTGCCCAAGGACCGACCGTTGTGGCGCATGATGGTGCTGTCACCTGTGGAACTGGCGGACGGGACCCAGGGTTCCGCCGTGGTCTCACGGTTCCACCACGCGATCGCTGACGGCGTCCGGCTCACCCAGGTGCTGCTGAGCCTCTGCGAGTCCGATGGAGCGTCCGTGTCGGCCGTGGTGTCACGCAAATCGGCCAGCAAGTCTGCCGACGATGCCGCCGACTCCGAGGGCGTCACCGGGGTGGCTCTACATGCCGCCACCGGCGCCACAAGTCTGGTGGGCCACACCGTGGCGGGCCTTGTGACCGGCACCGCCAACGCGGCGCGCCACCCGATGACAGCTCTGACCGAGACTCCGGTACGCGCAGCTTCCGCCGGGCTTCATGGACTCGGCGCAGGTATCGACCTGGTCCGCCACCCGGACCGGATGCTCGACGCCCTCGAGGAGTTCGGAGTCAACAACAACCGCGGAACCAACGACTTCTCATCGGTCACCAAGTTGGCGCTCGCCGGCGTCGAGGACACCGTCTGGACGGGCGAACCCGGCATCGCCAAAGCCGTCGCCTGGTCGGCGCCCGTGCCGCTGGACTCGATCAAGGACGTCGGCCGCGCAGCCGGGGCGACAGTGAACGATGTCCTGCTAGCCGCCGTCGCCGGTGGCTTGAGGAAGTACCTGGCCGATCGGGACACCCAGGTGGACGAGGTTATCTGGATGGTTCCGGTCAATCTCAAGCCGTTCGAGGACAACCTGCCCCCGGATCTTGGTAACTACTTCGCGCTGGTCTTCATGCCGATGCCGTTGGACACCGAGGATCCGCACGAGCGACTCGAGCAGATGCACCACCGGATGGCCCGGATCAAGAACTCCGACGAGGCCGTGCTGACCTTCGGACTCCAGCGCCTGGTCTCGCTGTCGCCGACCCAGGTTGCCACGTTCCTGACCAACTTCTTCGCCAACAAGGCCGTCGGGGTTCTCACGAACGTGCCCGGACCGGCCTCGCCCATGACCTTCGCGGGTGTTCCGGTGGATCAACTCGTGGGCTTCGCGCCCTGCTCGGGCAATCAGCCCATGACCACCACGATCTTCAGCTACAACGGCGGCGTCACCATCGGCTTCGCCACCGATGCCACCCTGGTGCCGGATCCGGCGGAACTCGCCGCAAACGTGGTGGCCGATCTGGCCGCGATGGGCGTCCGCGTCGACTGACCCGCGTCTTAGCCGATGCCGACATGATTGTGGGAGGGCCACCGAGTTGGTGACCCTCCCACAATGCTTGAACAGCAGTTATGCGGCTGCCGGCTCGCTCGGCGCGGCGGCTGCTGGTGCGGCCGCGACCCTGGTCCGCTTGTCCAGAGCATGGATGGCCAGACCGACAAGGACGGTGATGATGCCCACGCCGACGGCGAAGGCTGCCACGCCGAAGGCAACTACAGATGTGAACAACGATGCCCGCAGGAACGAAGCGTCCATCGCGGTCGCCCTCACCTCGGCATCCCTAGGCAGTTCCGCGTAGGTCTTGCCGCCGGTCGCCTTGAGTGCATGTTCCTTGATGATCTCCGCCATGCACCAGGCTGAGTACGGTCCCTCGACCTTCTGGCCTTGCTGGCAACTTGCGTCGGGCGTCACGGTGATCTTCTCCGCGGCCAACTGACTTGACACGGTGGCATAGGTGACCCCGCCGCCGATGATAAGGATCGCACCCGCGATGTAGAGCACGATCGCGATCCACTTCGGTGCTGATTTCATCGCTCTTTCCCCTCCAAAGTCCGGCCAATCAGACACCTCAAACTACCGCCGGAGGCTCGGTGTCAGCATGACTTTCCCAGGAGTGGTTCCTCTTTCAACGAATGGCCGACCCCACGTCGGACCGGCGCCTACCCCAGTCACCGGTGAGGTAGGGACATCACAGCCACCCCCTGGCCGCAGCGACCAGTGCAGCGACTCCGGTGCTCAAGGTGGGTTCGATGACCGGTGCGTAGTCGGGCGAGTGATTCGACGGCAGGGACTCGACTATCCGAACGGGGTCGCCGCCACCGCTGAAGAGTTCCGGGTCTGCGCCGCCCAGGAACCAGAAGACTGAGGGCACACCGACGGCAGCTCCGAGGTAACCGAAGTCCTCCGAACCGGTCCCCGGGCGCGGGGACTCCCAGACACGCCCGGACCCCAGCACCTCGGTCATCGACTCCGCCACCCTCGCGGTGGCCGCCTCGTCGTTCGTCGTGACCGGGCAGGACGAGGTGCAGACAACCTCTGGTTCGCGTCTGACTCCCGCGCCCAGCGCCTCGGCCTCCACCATTCGACGCATCTCCGCGAGCACCTTGGATCGGACCTCGGGGTCGAAGGAACGGACGGTGACATTCAGGGTCGCGGAGTTGGGGATGATGTTGTCCTTGGTCCCCGCTTGAACCCGGCCAACCGTGACCACCGCAGCGTCGGCGGCGGCAAGTCGGCGCGACACGATGGTCTGCAGCCGCATGATCAGGGAGGCCGCCATCACCACCGGATCGATGGTCGTCTCCGGACGGGAGGCGTGACCACCCGCGCCGTGAAGCACGATCTCGAAATCGTCGGCGGCGGCGAGGATCGAACCGGGAAGGTAGAAGACGATCCCTCCGGGCAGCGGTGCCACATGCTGACCGAGGACCACCGCGGGGCTGGGAGCGAGGGAGGCCAACCCGTCGTCGAGCATGGCACGAGCACCCTCGAGCGTCTCCTCCGCGGGCTGGAAGATAGCGACCACGGTGCCGCTCCAGTCCTCTGTGGATGCGGCAAGTACGGAGGCCGCTCCGATCAGGCAGGTGACATGCATGTCGTGTCCGCAAGCATGGGCGATAGGAACCCTCTCGCCGGCGCCGTCGAGGCCGTGCTCGTCGCTGGCGTAGGCCAACCCTGTGGTCTCCGCCATCGGCAGACCATCCATGTCGGCCCGCAGCCAGACGGTCTCTCCTGGTCCGTTGCGGAGGACTCCAACGACTCCGTGCCCGCCGACGCCGGTCGTCACCTCGAAACCGGCATTTCGCAGGGCGGCCGCCGCTATCCCAGCGGTTCGCTCCTCGTTGCCCGAGAGTTCCGGATGTCGATGGAGATCCTGGTACGTGGCCGCTAGCTCGCCCGCGACCCGGACGCACTCCTGCATGACGTCGGCCATCGGACTCAGGTCTCCTCGGGAATCATCAGGATCGCCCCCGATGGGCATTCATTCACGCAGATGCCGCAGCCCTTGCAGTAGTCGAGGTCGAACGCGTAGTCCCTGCCGTTGTCCCCCTCCGCCGAACCGCGGGGGAACTTGCGGACAGCATTGTCCGGGCATACCCCGAAACAGTTGTCGCAGCCGAAACAGTTGCCGCAGGACAGGCAGCGACGTGCCTCGAACAGAGCGGTCGACTCGGTGAGTCCGCCCTTGACCTCCTCGAACGAATCGAGACGGCGGGCCAAGTCGAGCGTGGGTCGGACGGTCTTGTCGGCGTCGGTGTAGTACCAGGTGTTCAGTCGATCGAAACTGGCGAGCGCTGGCCGTGGCGGGTGCACGAATTCCTCGCCGCGCAACCAGCCGTCGATGTTGCGGGCCGCTGATTTGCCGTGTCCTACGGCCACGGTGACAGTGCGTTCGGACGGCACCATGTCGCCACCGGCGAAGATCCCCTCCGCGCCGGTCATCATGTTCGGACCCACTTCGACGACTCCGTTGGTCAGCGTCAGCCCGGGGACTCCGTCGAGCAGTGATAGGTCCACCTCCTGACCAAGGGCCAGTACAAGTGAATCCGCCGCGAGTTCCTCGGTTTCCCCGGTTGGCTGCGGAAAACCTGTCTCATCCAACTCCATCCGCTCCACCGTGATGTGATCGGAGTCGACGTGCTTGATCGTGGAGAGCCAGCGCATCAGCACGCCCTCCTCCAACGCCTCCTGCACCTCGATGTCGTGTGCTGGCATCCGATCGCGGGTCCGTCGATAGACGATGATGGCTTCCTCGGCGCCCAGTCGCTTGGCCGTCCGTGCTGCGTCCATGGCGGTATTGCCACCCCCATAGACCACCACCCGTCTGCCGAGCAGCGGCTTGTCCTCGCCCTCCATATCGCGAAGAAGGCCGATGGCGTCGAGGATGTGAGAGGACTCACCGGCGGGTATGTATGCCCGTTTGCCGATGTGGGCGCCGACCGCCAGGAACACCGCATCGAAGCCGCCCTCGACCTTGGCCGCTAGGACATCATCCACCCGCGAGTCCAATTCCAACTCGACTCCCAGGTGGAGCACACGTCGAATTTCAGCGTCCAGCACGTCCCTGGGCAGGCGGTAGGCAGGGATGCCGAAACGCATCATGCCGCCCGGTTTCGGACCGGCGTCCCTGACGACGACCATGTGGCCTGCCCGGCGCAAATGATAAGCAGCCGACAGACCGCTCGGGCCGGCACCGATGACGAGCACCCGCTTTCCGGTTGCCGGCGGTGCCGGGTCGAATTGCCAACCCTCACGCAACGCGGCGTCTCCGAGGAAGCGTTCCACGGAGTTGATACCAACAGGCTGGTCGAGTTGGGCACGGTTGCAGGCCGTCTGGCAGGGGTGGTAGCAGACCCGGCCCATGATGGCCGGGAAGGGGTTGTCCCGCACCAGGACCCGCCAGGCGTCCTCGTAACGACCCTCCTCCGCATCGTAGAGCCAACCCTGGATGTTCTCACCCGCTGGACAGGCGTCATTACAGGGCGGCAAACCGTTCTGGTAGACCGGGCGTTCGGTCCGCCACGTCCCGGTCTTGTTGGCCAGACTCGACCCGACGTCCAAGGTGATCGCGAACGGCTTGTCCATCAGCTGTGACCCTCCTCAGCGGCCCGCTCCTCAGCGGCCTGCTCGAGCCCCTCGGGGAGCAACCCGTAACGTGCGATGTTCCGATCGGCGGCCGCCTGTAACCGTTCCAGGGTTTCCAGGTCTCCGTCACCCGCGAACAGATGCGCGTAGCGCTTCTGGCGTTTGAGATAGTCCACCACCGGCACGCGCTGCCTGATCTTCGTGACCGAGGTGACCTCCCCGCGATGAGCCTCGAACACGGGGAAGAGTCCGCTCTGGGTCGCGAGCCGGGCCAACGCGATCGTGTCACTGCTTGCCGAACCCCAGCCGAGGGGACAGGGCACTAGGACGTGCAGGTAACGGGCCCCCCGGATCGACATCGCGGTTGTCGCCTTCGCTTCGAGGTCGCGTAAGTCCGCGACCGTGGCGGTCGCGACGTACGGGATCTCGTGGGCCATCGCTATCCGCGGCAGGTCCTTGCCCTGCCCGAATGGTGCGCCCGGATGCGGACCCACGGCCTGCGTGGTCATTGTGCGAGCGGCCGGGGGTGTGGCCCCCGAACGCTGCACCCCGGTGTTCATGTACGCCTCGTTGTCGTAGCAGATGTACAGCACGTCATCGTTGCGCTCGAACATTCCCGACAGCGTCCCCATGCCGATGTCCACAGTCCCGCCGTCACCGCCCTGGGCTACCACCCGAACGTCGGTGCGACCTTTAACCCGAAGCGCGGCCGCCACCCCGCTGGCGACCGATGGCGCGTTGCCGAAGAGCGAGTGCAACCACGGGATCTGCCAACTCGTCTCCGGATACGGCGTCGAGAAGACCTCCAGACAACCCGTCGCGTTGACCGCCACGAGTTGATCGTCGGTGGCCCGCATTGCCGCGTCGAGGGCGTACCGAGCACCCAACGCCTCACCGCAGCCCTGACATGCCCTGTGCCCGCTGTTGATGGAATTGGAACGTTCGGGATCCGACTGCACCGACTCGATGTCCAGCAACCGATTGCCGACGGCGAACGATCCAACCTGATAGAACTTCACCTGTTCACTCATCGCGGCCTGCTATCGGTCGAGGACGGGCTGGGACGTCGGGCGCCTACCGAGCCAAGATCGCGAAGGATGTTCTCGGCGGCCGGTCCGGATCGGCGGCTGGCACGGGTACGCTCCAACTCCCGCTCGATGAGTTCGCTGCGCAGGTCGAGGAAGGCCAATTCGGGAAGCTCCCGGTCACGGGCCTTGAGGATCATCTCGCGAAGGGACTCGACCAGGATCGGTCGTCCGCCCAGACCCGCGATCACGGTGCTGGTGGGTATCGACAGGTCGGCGAGGGCGGTGCGGACATTGGAGGAGACGATCCCACCAATCCCCACCGCCAGGGCTTTCTCCAGCACGATCACCCCCTTTGCACCGGCCAGCGCGCGCCGTACCGCGGCCAACGGGAAGGGTCTGAACGACGTGATGCCAAGGATGCCCACCCGATGTCCGTCGGCCCGGAGTTCATCCACGGTGTCCTTGAGCGTTCCCAGCACCGAACCCAGGGCCACAACCACGGTTTCGGCGTCCTCGAGTTCGTAGCCTGAGACAAGGCCATCGCGTTTCCTGCCGGTCACCGCCCCGAACTCCGCGGCAATCTGCGGGATCAATTCCAGCGCCCGCATCTGCCGAAGGTGCGCCAGATATCGAACCTCGGTGAAGGCCTCCGGACCCACCATCGCCCCTATCGACACCGGATCGCCGGGATCGAGCACCTGTCTGGGTTCGAACGGCGGCAGGAAAGCATCGACCAGGGCCTGCTCGGGCAGGTCCACCTCCTCCACAGCATGGGTCAGGATGAAGCCGTCCATGCACACCATCACCGGCAGTGACACCTCCTCGGCGAGGCGGAACGCCTGCAGGTGAAGGTCGACGGCCTCCTGGTTGTCCTCTGCATAGATCTGTATCCAGCCGGAGTCGCGCTGACTCATGGAGTCCGAGTGGTCGTTCCAGATGTTGATCGGAGCACCGATCGCCCGATTCGCCACGGTCATCACGATCGGAAGTCCCAGCCCGGAGGCGTTGTAGACCGCCTCCGCCATGTACAACAATCCCTGGCTCGCGGTAGCGGTGTACGTGCGGGCACCTGCGGCCGAAGCCCCGATGCAGGCGCTCATCGCTGCGAATTCGCTCTCGACGTTCAGGTACTCGCAGGGTTGGAGTTGGCCCGACTTCACGATCCGACTCAGCGTCTCCACGATGTGGGTCTGCGGCGAGATGGGATAGGCGCAGATCACCTCCGGCCGCGCCAGGGCCACCGCCTGGGCAACGGCTTGGGATCCCTCAATCTGCGATCGCATGTTCCTCCTCCCGCCAACGCTGGCCCGCAACCCGCGCCAGCACCTCGCGGTGGGCTTCACCGGCCGCGGCGGCATTCGCCTCACCGATCGCTCCGGGGAATCGGTCGATGACGGCTTCCTGCACCCCCGCAAGCTCCACCTGACCGGTCAGCGCGGCAAAGCCCCCCAGCAGAACCGCGTTGGGCAACGGTCGTCCCAAGTGGGCCATGGCGATCTCGGTGGCGGGCACCGTCATGAGCCGCTCGGGACGGTGAGCGGCGACGAACTCCGCCAACCCCAGTTCGGCGAAGGTTCGAGTGGTGTTGACCAGCACGTAGCCATCGGACGGGAGCCCGGCGAGGAGGTCGACCTGATGGAGCAGAGTGGCGTCCTGCACGATCAGGGCGTCGGGCACCAGAATCGGCTCCCGGTTGCGGATCGGCCTGTCGGCGATTCGGCAGTAGGCGACCACCGGCGCGCCTGTCCGTTCGGATCCGAAACTCGGAAACGCCTGGGCGTGCTTTCCCTCGTCAAATGCGGCTACCGACAATAACTCCGCCGCGGTGACGACCCCCTGACCGCCCCGACCGTGAATTCGAGTGGCGAACACGCAATCCCTTCCTCTCCACGATCACCCTAGCGCTGGTTCCGACGTCCCGGTCTCGACGTACTCGAGTAGTTGCTCCCGAGACATTCCTGCGATGCCGCAGCGGGCCACGGTGCGTCCCTCTGCGACGAAGTTCCGGCTCAACAGGGCCCCCGCCAACGTGATCACGGAGGTCATGATCGGAACGTCGACCCCGAGCTGCTGGCCAAGTTCGGAGAAGATCGTCAACCCGATCGGCACATCCTCGGTCAGGTAACGGCTATCGATCTCAGTCGGACCCTTGATTCCATTCAGGCAGATGACGCCCCGGATGACCGACCAGAGATTGTCCCCCTTTGGCCCGTATCCCATGATGTCGTAGGTGTCGACGAGGCTGAGGATGTCCAACCCCAGCGACTGCCCCACTGCGACCCGTTCCGCGTCGATCGCCTCGATCGCCCGACACACATGGGGGGTCATTCCCTCCTCGTAGTAATAGAAGTCGCCGTGGCTGTATTCGATTCGACTCGCGGACATGAGAACACCGAGACAGTGCAGCGTCGGATTCGGATTGTTCAGTCCCGCCTCGAGGACGTTGGCATGCATCCGGATGCCCGGGTAGAGGTCATCCATCACCACTCGGACACGATCGGACTTGGACGCGGGAAAGACCCCGACCGACACATAGCGTCGACGGCCGAACACTGTCACGTCGCAGGGTCCGGAGATCCGGGTCGCGTATGGCAGTGCCGCGATCTCGGAAACGGTGATGTCCGGCAGCGGTCCCTGTCGCCGGAAATACTCGACCAGTTCGAGGGAGCCGAGCGAGCCGGGCATCAGCACGATGTCCATCCCGTCGGTCAGTTCCGGGGCCAAGGCCCGGGCGAACTCCAATTGATGAACGGTCGGTACGACGACCATGATCACATCGGCACCGCGCACCGCCTCGGCAATGTCGGTCGTCACCCGGACCGGGGCGATGCCCGAGATTGCGCCGTCGGCGCAGATAACGCCGCTCTGGACAATGCCGGCGAGTGACGAGGCGAAGCCCGGGAACTCGTACATCACCACTTCATGACCAGCGACACCGAATTCGGCGGCAGCCGTGCGAGCCCCGTTCCCACCGCCCAGCAGGGCCACTCGACGAGAGACCATAAGCCAACCTCCTTCGCGACTACTTCACCCTAGGCCTTGAACCGGTGCGAGGGGCAGCGTGAGGACACGGCGCCCTAGGTAGCTCGAGCCATCACGTCCAGAAGGGCTTCGGCCTTCCCCTGCCGCATGGTCTAAGGCGTCGACGAGGGTCGCACCTCAGTTGCCGTCGTCCTCCGAGAGCGACCCGAAGACAGCTGTCAAGTCCTCCATTGCGGGCGCGAAGTAGGCCGACCCGGAGACCGGTGCGGAGAAGTCGGTGAGGGCATCGTGCAGCCCGTCGGGGGCCGCCCCGAACATCCTGCTCAGCATGGTCTCGGTGACACCGGGATCGGCGGATGCGCCGATGAAGACCGTGCCGACCTCATCAACGTCCGCATAGGGGGTGTTCAGCCGGTAGATGTGTTGCTCGTCCCCCGAGGCGTCGGTAACGGTGTTTCGACTGACATGTGACGTCGGCGGCATCACCGGAGGCGGCAACTGGATGCTGTCGGGTTTCGTACGTCCGATCACGCCCTCTTGGGCCGTGATCGGCAAGTCCTCGAATGCAGCCAGATCGTGTACCCATTTCTGCACCAGGATGGGACTTCCACTGGCACCGGGCGATCCCTCCGGGACCAACGCGACCGCGAGGGCCTCATCGAGACGCGGGTTCTCGGTGCCGTCGATGAAGCCGGTCGGGTCTCGACTGTCGGGGGCCTTGTAGGCGCGTACGTGGCGAACGACGCTGGCCACCGGCGACAGCGCGGCGACGGCCGACGATGCGGCCTGCCAGACTGCTGAGTACGCATTGCCATGGCACCAGAGCCAAAGAGAACTCTGGGTTACCGGGACCAGGTCCTGCCCGACCCCGGGCACGCCTTCGAACGGCAGCACGGCATCGGGGATCGCACCACCGGACCACTTGCGCCAGAGATCGGGGGCAATGCCCCACACCACGTTCGGGCCGCCGAGGAAGGTCACGTCGCGTCGCGCGGTTGCTACCGCGCTGATGACCTCCTTGTCGGCCACCCCGGGATTGAGGTCCCATTCGATGTGGATGTGCTCGGCAGTCTCGACGGCGAAGATTCCGGGCTGCGGATTACTCATGAGGGAAGCCTTCCTTGTGACCGTCCATCCCGAGCCAGGTTAGATGCCCACGCCAGGACATGCCCGTGAGTGCGGACGGTTCAGCCAACGAGAACAACGGCGACACCGGCACTATGCTCTCGCTCATGCCTGTTGACGAAACCACACCTGCCGCACGCACGTCCGCCGCCAAGAAAGCACCCGCGAGGAAAACCACGACCGCCCGCAGCGCCACCGCGAAAAAGGCACCCGCGAGGAAAACCACGACCGCCCGCAGCGCCACGGCGAAGAAGGCACCGGCGAAGAAGACCACCACAACCCGCAGCGCCACCGCGAAAAAGGCACCGGCGAAGAAGACCACCACACGCCGGGCGCCAGCCAAGAAGGCTCCAGCGGCCACAGCCCCGACTATCGTGGACGCCACCCAGTTGAACGCCAGAGTAGAGGCGTTCGAGATCGACACGAACGAGCTCAGCGGATCCTCCGTGACTCATCTCACGGTTTCTGAGCGCAAGCGAGTGGGAAAGCTGGCCAGGGTAAATACCCCCAGAAAGTCGTTGTCCGACTGGGCGCCCGGGGATGACAGGCCGGACGCCACGGAACTGCTCCTGGGACAGGAGACTTCACGCGTGCAGGCTCTGCTGCCGGTTCGACATGCCCGCATGGCGACCAGCGCCTTCGCGTTCTACCGGGGGGCGGCGATCGTGATGGCTTCCGACCTTTCCACGACCCCCCGTACCAATCTCGACGTGCAGCTCTGCGGTGACGCACACCTGTCGAATTTCGGGATGTTCGGCGCCCCTGACCGGTCCGTGGTCTTTGACGTCAACGATTTCGACGAGACCAATCCCGGCCCCTTCGAGTGGGATGTCAAGAGGCTGGCAACGTCTTTCGTGCTGGCCGCCAGGGACAACAAACTCCCAGCAGACGTGGGCCGCAAGGCTGCCATGATGGCAGCCACCAGCTACCGAGAGTCGATGGCCGAGCTTGCCGAGAAGACAGATCTGGACATCTGGTACGAGCGGGTCGACCCAAGTTCGGTCGTCGCGGCGCTCGCTGCTCTTCCCGCGGTGAAACAATCCGAAGGTTCCAAGAAGTCGCGCCCAAAGCGCAAGCAGGTGGAGGAGCGAGCGGAAGCGGCAGTCCAGAAGCGGGTGGCCAAGGCACGTGCCCGCGACGCCTGGTCGGCAATCGAGAAGATCACCGAGGTCGTGGATGGGCAACGCCGATTCCTCAACCAGCCACCGCTGTTGGCCAGGCTCGAGGCCAACGCGGAGACGTACGCGCTGGTAAATCACCTGTTCCACACCTACCGGTCAACGCTGGAGGAGGATCGGCAGGTACTTCTTCGGCGCTACGAGATCATCGACTTTGGCCACAAGGTGGTGGGCGTCGGTAGCGTGGGACTGCTTGCCTTCGTCCTG
>CAYMPK010000012.1:0-6418 GCA_964392145.1 uncultured Actinomycetes bacterium
CGGATCGTTCGGCGGCCCTGGATCGTGCCCGCAGCGCGGTGGCCGACGTCCACGTCTCCGGACCGAAGTGCAACCTGCCGTTCTTCACCGAGCTGCTCGACAACCCGTCCTTCGTCAGCGGGCGCTACGACACGGGCATCGTTGCCACAATGCGCTGACGGAGACCTCGCCCACCGGGGTCTAGTCGATGACCGCGATGAGGCCTTCCTCGTCCACCGTGTCACCCTCGGCAACCGCGACCGAGGAGACCGTGCCGCCCCCCTCAGCAACCACCGGGATCTCCATCTTCATGGACTCGAGGATCACGAGGGTATCGCCGTCCTCGACGGTCTGGCCCTCGGTGACCAGCACTTTCCACACGTTCGCTGTCATCTCGGATCGAACTTCCGCCATTTGTCCTCCTAGGTGGTCCTGGGAGTATCCAAGCAGAGGGCGCCTAGCCGGCGAGGCCCACCCGACGCATCTCGACCTGCAGATCGTGGGGGCTGGTGGAGGTCTGGATGGCAGCGTCCATCGTGATCACGCCCTGTTGGAACAGTGCGATGAGATGCTGGTCGAAGGTTTGCATGCCGTAGTAGCCCCCCTCGGCGATCAACGTCATGAGGGTCGACGTCTTCGCCGGATCAACGATGGCGTCGGCGATCCGACCGGTGCTGATCGCGATCTCCATCGCTGCTATCCGCCCGGCCCCGCCGGCTCGTGGTACCAGTCGCTGACAAAGGATCCCTCGTAGCGCGCCCGCCAACGCGAATCGGATCTGCTGCTGTTCGTGAGGCGGGAAGAAATCGATGATCCGGTTCACCGTCTCCTGAGCATCCACCGTGTGCAGGGTCGACATGACGAAGTGGCCGGTCTCGGCGGCAGCCAGCGCAGCCTTGACGGTCTCGGAGTCCCGCATCTCCCCGACGAGGATCACGTCTGGGTCCTGCCGCATGGCGCCCCGCAACGCGACGTGGAATCCGCCGGTATCGACGCCGACCTCTCGCTGGTTGATCATCGCCAGGTTGTCGTGATGGATGATCTCGATCGGGTCCTCGATGGTGACGACATTGACCGAACGGTTCGCATTGATGTGGTCGATCATGCCGGCCAGGGTGGTCGTCTTGCCGGAGCCCGTCGGACCGGTCACGAGAACCAGTCCGCGTGGTTCCAGCGATAGCGGAGCCAGTACCGGCGGCAGGTTCAGCGAGGCCAGGGTCGGTGCGCCGATGCTGACATGGCGGAAGACGAGACCTGCAGCACCGCGCTGCCGGAACGCATTGACGCGGAAACGGCCGATCCCCTCCCGCTCGTAGGCGAAGTCCGCCTCGTTGGTCGAACGGAACTGCTCGGCCTGGTCGGGTCGCATGACCTCGGCGACCATGGCCTCGGTCTCCGCCTGGGTGAGCTTTGGAGTGTCCAGGGTGCGAAGCGTGCCGTCGATCCGAATGCGCGGTGCGCAATCGGCTTTCACATGCAGGTCTGAACCCCGCGACTCCACCAACGCCCGCAGCAGCGGATTCACTGACCGGGCGGGGGTTGGCGGTGCGCTTGCCGTATCGCCAAACTCACCAGGCAACGGGGCGCCTCCCGCCTGTCGTAGCTGGTCGCTGCGCGACGGTCCTTCTGGCGGAACCGTGTGGACATTCACTACCGCGGTATCGGCGCCTCCGGCGTGCGGCTTGAGGTCGCGGGAAGCCGCGACTAGCGACCACTGACGCCCTCGGTGGTGCCGTGGCGGCTGCAGGTCGCGGTCCAACCGGCGGGCAGGATCTGCACCACCATTCGTCGGCGGCACACGAAACAGAACCGTGGCGGTTCCAATTCGAGGGCTTCGTCGCAGCCGAGGTGGGCGCCTGTTCGTTCCGGTTCACCGCAACGGCCGCAGTATGGACCTTCGGCCTCAACCGCTTCTGTGGCGCTCTGCTCCATCACCCGCCCATCGTGGCGCACCGGTGCGGCGGTCGCTCCGCGGGGATACCGACTCCCCGGTGTCTCGGTCCTGAGCACCCGTGGATCCGTTCGCAGCAATAGGCTGGCGGCATGGGTGATCTGCACGAACTGCTGGGACGTCGTTCGACCAATGAGCATCGCGTCGGTGCCGAGCACACGGCTATCGCGGTCGGCTCCGGATCGTTGGAGGTGCTGGGAACCCCAGCGCTTATCGGCTGGCTGGAAGAGGCCACCTGCGACGCCCTTGTGCTGGATGCGGGTACAACCTCTGTCGGCGTGCATGTCGATGTCGCGCATTTGGCGGCGACCCCGTTGGGGAGCCTTGTGACGTGTGAGGCTGAGGTGGTCAAGGTGGACGGGCTCCGGGTGACGTTCCACGTGAGCGCGGTTCACGACTTCAACGGCAGGATCATCGCGACGGGCAGCGTGGACAGGGTCGTTGTCGACGTTGAACGGTTCCTGGCTTCGATCTCGTCCGATGCCGGCTGAGGGTCCGCCATTCGGCTGTGAGTCGACTGTGCGCGGTCACATCAGCTCGTGGCTGGAGAGCTTGCCGGGCGTCGCCAGCAGACCTCAGATGCCCGTGGTGGACCTGGGATAGGCCGCCTCGGGGTCGGTCAGCACATTGACGAGGTAGGGGACTCCGGAGGCGAAGGCCCGGTCGATGGCCGGACCGATCTCGTCGGGCCTGGTCACTAGTTCCCCACCTCCGCCAAGGGCCCGGACGACTTCGTCGTAGCGGGTGCCCGGCTGCAGATCGGCCGCCACATCGTAGGTGTGAAGCATCCGCATCGGGAACTTCTCCAGTCCCCAGGCGCTGTTGTTGCCCATCACCATGACAGTGGGGATTCCGTGGCGCACGAGGGTGTCGACGTCCATCAGTGAGAATCCGGCCGCGCCGTCGCCCAGCAGCAGGACCGAGGGCGAGTCCGGAGCTGCGACACCACTGGCGAGGGCGTAGCCGAGGCCGGTGCCCAGGCAACCGTACGGTCCGGGATCCATCCAACGGCCCGGTTTCGTCGGTTCCACGAACCGACCCGCGAACGAGACGAAGTCGCCACCGTCGCCGATCACGACGGTGTCATCGGTGAGTCGCGGTAGCAGTTCGCCGTAGATACGGGCCGGGTGTATCGATTCCGCCTCGGACGTCAGGAGGTGTTGGTCCTTGGCGATCGCCGCCGCCGCGTGTTCGGAGAGTTTCTCGGCCCAGGATCGGTACCGCCCTACGCTCGCCCGCCCGGACCACGCCTCTGCGATACCTTCGAGCACTTTGGAGAGGTCTCCATAGGCCGTCGCTTCCGGGTTGGCATGAAGCGATAGTTGCTCCGCCGAGTCAGCCAGGTGCACCACCGGGATAGCCGGGTCACCGAACGTGCCGTAGCCGAGCCGGAAGTCGAGGGCCGTGCCCGCGACGATCACGAGGTCGGCCTGCGAGAACGCCGGCCCGCGCGCTCTCGACACCAGCAATTCGTGTCCCCGAGGCAGGATGCCACGGCCCATCCCGTTGGCCACCACCGGCAGGCCGATGGACTCCACGACCGCACGCGCGGCCTCTGCGGCTCCGTCCATCCAGACATCCGAGCCCAGCACCAGCACTGGCCTCTCCGCCGCGGCGAGCAGTTCAGCCACCGCTGTCAGCGAATCCGGGTCCGGCACCCGCGGATCGGGCGGAATGGGATGCGGCGTCGCCGCGTCCGCCGGAGCGTAGAAGCGATCCATCGGAATATCTATGAAGGCCGGGCCGCGGTGGGCGTGCGTGGCCGCGGCGAAGGCTGCGCCGGTGTCCAAGGCGATCGTGGCCGGGTCCTTGAGTGTCGCGGCGTGTTTCGTGACCGGTGCCACGAGCGGGATATGGTCGATCTCCTGGAGGGCACCGGTACCCCATCGGAATTCCGGGGCGCGACCGCCCACTACCACCATGGGAATCCCATTGAAGTAGGCCGACGTGATGCCCGAGATGCCGTTCGTGACCCCGGGGCCCGCCGTGATCGCCGCGAATCCTGGTCGGCGCGTCAGTTTGGCGACCCCTTCGGCGGCGAACACCGCGGTGGCCTCATGCCGGACATCAACCATTCGCATCGGGCCGCCGGCGAGCGCGGTGCTGTTGTCCCGACCTGCCTGGTCATAGCCCTCCGTACCGCCGACGGCGGCGTCGTACAGGGGGAAGACGTGCGCACCGCTGAGGGTGAAGAGCGCATCCGCACCATAGGCCTGAGCGGCCGCCAGTACGTGGTGCCCACCGTGTCCGGAAACCTGTTCAGTCACGTCTACTCCCGGCCCGTCAGATGAAACTGACGAAAACGGCGACCAGTAATACCACCACCAGGACCGCGGCGACCACCACGATCCAGCCCTTGTCCATCATCATGGTCTGGTACCCACTTCCCCTAGAGGTTGTCCGAGAGGACCTTGACGGGCATGCTCAGCTCGGCGAGCAATTCCAGATCCTCATCGGGAGAGCGACCCAAAGTCGTCAGGTAGTTCCCGACGATAACCGCATTGATGCCGCCGAGTAGACCCTCCTTGGTACCCAGCTCGCCCAAGGTGATCTCTCGTCCGCCGGCATAGCGCAGGATTGTCCGGGGCAAGGCGAGTCGGAAGGCTCCGATGGTGCGAAGTGCATCCGGGGTACTCATCACCGGTAGATCTCCGAAGGGGGTGCCGGGGCGCGGGTTGAGGAAGTTCAGCGGCACCTCGTGCGGAAGGAGGGTGGCGAGCTGTGCCGCGAACTCGGCCCGCTGGGCGACCGTCTCACCCAGGCCCACGATTCCGCCACAGCAGACCTCCATGCCGGAGTCGCGGACCATCTCGAGGGTCTCCATGCGCTCATCCCAGGTGTGGGTGGTGACCACGTTCGGGAAGAAGGAGCGGGCCGTCTCCAGATTGTGGTTGTACCGATGGATACCCATCTCGACCAGTTCGGCGACTTGTTCGGCGGTGAGGATTCCGAGACTGGCCGCGACGTTAATGTCCACGGCGTCCTTGATGGCGGCCACGCCTTCGCGCATCTGGGTCATGAGTCGCTCGTCCGGTCCGCGAACCGCGGCCACGATGCAGAACTCGGTGGCGCCGGTCGCTGCAGTCTGTTTGGCGGCTTCAACCAGGCTGGGGATGTCCAGCCAAGCGGCGCGCACGGGGGAGGCGAACAGGCCCGACTGCGAGCAGAAGTGGCAATCCTCAGGGCAGCCACCGGTCTTGACCGAGACGATTCCCTCGACCTCGACCTCAGGTCCGCACCAGGCCATGCGCACCTCGTGGGCCAGTTCGAGCAGCTCACCGATCCGCTCCTCGGGCAGCTCGAGGACAGCGAGGATGTCGGCCTCGGTCAGACCGACGCCCTCCTTCAAGACGGTTCGCCGGGCCCTGGCGAGCACATCCTCGACAGCCAAGTCGACGTCCGGTTCGCTTACCTGGGTCATCCTCGTTCCTCACCTTCGCCGGGATACTGCGGTGCCTGAGCGATCCGGAACCCGGCAGCCGAGAACGTGCCGCCGAACTTCGGAGCCAGGGACTCTGCTGCGATCGTACGGAACGCCTCTGGGGTGGCCGATGCCGAGTCGGCCGGGACGGCTCCTGAGAGTGGCTCCTGCAGCACGGCCTCCAGGTCGATCACATTGTGGCGTTCGGCTTGCCCCGGTCGGTCCGGCCACGACCCGATGATCGCGCCGGCGAGGGGAAGGCCGCGCCGATCCAGCGCTTCCAGCGTCAATGCGGTGTGGTTCAGGGTCCCGAGCGATGCCGCCACGACGACGACCACCGGCGCCTCCAGCATGCGGGCAAGGTCGGCCAGGGTGCGCCCCCGGTCGTCCAGCCTCACCAGCAGTCCGCCCGCCCCCTCGACCAGAACGAGGTCTTTCCCAGCCGCGACGGAGTGCACCGCATCGACGACGCTTTCCAAGGACAGGGGCGGCACTCCATCCGCCCGTGCTGCGGCCTCAGGCGCCAAAGGTTCCCGGAAGCGGACCAGTTCATGGACCGACGTGAGTCCGGTCAGCCGCGTCACCTCGGCGCAGTCACCCGGTTCGCCGGTGGTCAGGCCGGTCTGCGCCGGCTTGACCACGGCCACCTGCTTGTGCGCCTGCATCGCGACTGAGGCGAGGGCAGCCGTGACGACTGTCTTACCCACCCCCGTACCGGTCCCCGTGACCACCAGAACGCTCACGCCGAGCGCACCTCGCGGGCGGCGGCCTGCAGGGCCCGCCGTCCCCTCGCCAACTCCATCTCGGTGAGTCCGGCATGGGCTGTGATCCGGAGCCGCGACCAGGCGTCAGGCACCGACGGCGGTCGAAAGCAGCCGACGGCGACGCCAGCGTCGTGGCAGGAGCGTTGGGCCGCGATCGCGTCGGTCGGACTTCCTATCAGGGCCGACGTCACGGCGGCCGAGGGCGGAGCGGAGCTGAATCCCGCATCGAGAAGTACGCGGTGCAACTGCATGGCGATGCCACGGCAGCGCTCAGCCAAGTCCGGCTCGGCCAGCAGCACCTTG
>CAYMPK010000012.1:6428-19793 GCA_964392145.1 uncultured Actinomycetes bacterium
CAGCGCGGCGGCGGCCGCGCCGACGGCGGCCGGCGCCAGCCCGGTGTCGAAGATCATGCTCCGAGCGCTGTCCACCAGGTGCTCGATGACGTCCCGAGTCCCCAGGACCGCGCCACCTTGGGATGCCAGCGCCTTCGACAGCGTTGCGGTGATGACGATGTCGGGTTCCCCGGTCAGCCCGGCCGCGGCGACTGCGCCCGAGCCGGCCGGACCGAGGACCCCCAGGCTGTGGGCCTCGTCCACAAGCAGGACCGCATCGTGGGTACGCGCCGCGCGGTGGAGTTCTGTCAGGGGGGCAAGTTGGCCATCAACCGAATACACAGCGTCGGTGACGATCACCGCTTTGGGAAGCGACCGTGCCGCCAGCACCCGGGCCACGGCTGCCGTCTCGCCGGATGGATAGATCGCTACCTGCGCTTTCGACAGCCGACAGGCATCGATCAGGGAGGCGTGGTTCGCATTATCGGACAAGACCAGCGTGTCAGCATCGGTCAACGCGGTCACCACCCCGAGATTCGCGAGATAGCCCGAGCTGAAGACCAAGCCCGCTTGGGTGCCGCACAACCCCGCCAGCGACTCCTCCAGTTCCTGATGTAGGTCGGTGGATCCGGACACGAGCCGTGATCCGGTGGCGCCTGCCCCCCACGTGCGTACCGCCTCGACGGCCGCCTCGATGATCCGAGGATCGGAGGCCAGCGAGAGGTAGTCGTTCGACGCCAGATCCACCCGGCGGTCGTCAGCGGCCCGCGGCGCCAGCCGGCGGCGGAGACCGGCAGCCTCCCGCTGACGGGCCCGTTGGCGTAACCATTCCCATGTCTGGCTGGTCGCGGGCGTCATTGGACCACTGTCCTGATGGCATCGGACACCACGCCGGTGAGCTCGGCGAGATCATCATCGCCGATCGCCAGCGGCGGCATGAGCACGACGACATCTCCGAGCGGACGAACCCATACCCCGTGCCGACGCGCCTCCTGGCAGACAGCGAAACCGGTGCGGTCGCCGACGCTGGCAACCTCGATTCCGGTCATCGTGCCGATCCGGCGGACCTCCAGCACGCCGTCGTAGTCGGCGAGAGGTGCCAACTGGGCCCCGATGGCCTCGCCGACCTCGGCGGCCCTGTCGATCGTGCCTTCGGTCGCTATGAGCTCCAGGTTGGCGACGGCCGCGGCAGCGGCCAACGGGTTGGCGGTATAGGAATGCCCGTGGAAGAAGGTGCGGCCGGACTCGGAACTGCCAAGAAACGCCTCGTACAGCTCCTCAGTGGCCAGCACTGCCGACAGCGGCAGGTAGCCGGCGGTGAGACCCTTGCCGGCGGTCAACAGATCCGGTGCGATGCCCGCGTGCTCCACCGCCCACATTCGTCCGGTACGCCCGACCCCGGTGGCAACCTCGTCGCAGATCAGGTACGCGCCGTGCTCGTCGCACAGGCGTCGGACACCCCGCAGGAAGGCAGCATCGTGGGTGAGCATGCCGCCGGCGGCCTGCACCATGGGTTCCACCACCACTGCGCCCACCTGCTCGCCCTCGGCTGCCAGCAGACCTGCAAGCTCTGCCACAACTTCCTCAGCTCGGTCGGCCCGAGTCTGACCCCGGGCCAAAACACCGGGGGACGACACGACGCGGGTCTCCAACCTTATCGAGGAATAGGTGCGGTGGAAGAGGTCGATGCCGCCGACGCTAACTGCCCCGAGGGTGTCCCCGTGGTAGCCCTCGGCCACGTGCGCGTACAGGGGGCGCACCGCGCCGTTCTGGGCGTGCGCCTGGTAGGCGATCTTCAGGGCCGCCTCGACGGCGCTGGCGCCGTCTCCCGCGTAGAACACCCGGGAGAGTCCTGACGGAGCTACTGCAAGGAGGGCTTCGGCGAGTCGGATGCCCGGCTCATGGGTGAGGCCGAGGAACGTTGTGTGGTCAATTCGGCCCAACTGCTCGACGATGGCGGCGTCTATCTCCGGACGGGCATGGCCGTGGACATTGACCCACAGCGAGGAGACGCCATCGAGGTATCGGTTGCCGTCGGTGTCCCAGAAGTACATGCCCGCAGCCCGGTCCACGACGATGGGTTCATCGGAGGTCCACAGCGAATGTTGGGTGAAGGGGTGCCAGACGGCTGCGGCGTCCCGGGCGATGAGGTCCCGGGTGCGAGAGGAGGGGTCCGTGGTCTCCGACCGCGCTGACCGTGCCGACATGGCATTCATGTTCTCACCCCGCAGCTTCTCCAGATGTCGCCTGGTGGCGCCTAGGCTGGCCGGATGGCAGACATCGTCACGTTGGCTCGCGAACACACGGACCTTGCGCCGGACGAGGTCGAGCGGCTGCGGGCCCTGGTGGCGGATTGGGGACTGCTCGCCGACCTGTCCTTCGCCGACCTCGTGTTGTGGTTACCCACCTGGAATGGGGGAGGGTTCGTCGCGGCGGCCCAACAGCGTCCGGACACCGGACGCACCCTCTTCGTCGACGATGTGGTCGGGACCTTCGTCGCCCGGGGTCGTCGACCTGTCCTCGACCGGGTGTTGGCGTCGGGGACGCCGGACTCCGATGCCGACCAGCGCCCTGGGGTGGACCACCGAGTGCAGCCGCTCATCCAGGGCGGACGGGTGATCGCGCTCCTGAGTCGCTACTCGGCCAGCGGTGGCGCAGAGCGTGGCCGATTGGATTCGGCCTACGCCGCCGCCGCCGAGGATCTGCTGGACATGACGATGCGTGGAAGCTTTCCGCCCCCGGGTGCCCCCGCCGGACCACTGCGCGTCGGCGGCGGTCTGCTGCGTTTGGACGAACGCGGTGTGGTTCAGTTCGCTTCGCCCAACGCGGTCTCTGCTTTCCGTCGGTTGGGCCTCTCGGTGGACATCGAGGGAGCCTCGCTCGTCCGATTGGCGCCCCGGTTGCTGGGGCCTGGCGGCACTGACGGTGATCTGGTGCGGATCGCGTCTGGCCAATGGGCGGGTTCGGTGGAGTTGGAGCATTCGGAGGCCACGGTCGCCATGCAGTCGCTGCCCCTGACCCGTCACGGGCGACCCGTCGGAGCTCTGGTGCTGGTGCGCGACGTTACGGATGTTCGGCGACGTGAGCGGGCCCTCGTGACCAAGGACGCCACCCTTCGAGAGGTGCACCACCGGATCAAGAACAACCTTCAGATGGTGGCCGCGCTGCTTCGGATGCAGTCCCGGCGACTGGACAGCGGCGAGGCGAAGGCCGCGTTGGCCGACGCCGGCCATCGGATCGGCGCCATCGCCCTGGTCCACGAGGCGCTATCGGTGTCCCCTGAAGGCGAGGTTGATTTCGATGGCGTGTGTGATCGCATCCTTGCGATGGTCAGCGAACTCGTTCCGGCGGCGCGGGTGCACCGGGAGGGTCGGGTCGGCCGGGTGGCCAGCGACCTCGCGACCCCGCTGGCCATGTCGCTCACCGAACTCGTGGCGAACGCGGCGCAGCACGCCGGGGCCGGCAACGAGGTCAGGGTCAACCTGCGCCTCCGACGGCGTGAGGACCGCTTGCAGCTCACTGTGGAGGATGACGGTCCCGGGCTACCGCCGGGTTTCGACGCAGAAGAACACGGACGACTGGGTGTCGGAATCGTGTTGGCCCTGGTCTCCGAGGTGAGCGGCACAGTGTCATGGTCGACCCGATCCCGTGGCGGGACCAAGGCCGAAATCCACGTGCCGGCCTAATCCGGGACGCCGCCGCGCGGACATGGGGCCAGGCGAGTAGCATGGATTCGAGTTCTTCGTGACCCCAAGCGGTGTGACATAGCCGACACCGTTTGGCGGCTTCCTGAGCCCGCAGCCCCTTGTGGAGACGGGGCGGAATGTGTGACCCTTGAGGGCAGCGAGGGCTAACCATATGTCATTGACGGTGCTAGTCATGACGGCGCCCCCTGTGAACACGACATCGACGAGTGTGGAGGTCCGCCAGATGGACTGGCGTTTCGAGGCTGCCTGCCTTTCTCACGACCCTGAGCTTTTCTTCCCGATCGGCGACTCCGGCCCCGCGGTCATGCAGATCCAGCAGGCCAAGGCGATCTGCCGTACCTGCCCGGTGATGCAGGAGTGCCTGTCCTGGGCGCTGGATTCGGGCCAGGATTCGGGTGTCTGGGGTGGCATGAGTGAGACTGAGCGGTTGGCGCTGCGCCGCCGCTCCTCGCGGTTGCCCAGCACCCGCTGAACCGCCAGAGGGCTTCAGACGATTCAACGAGAGTGCCCCGTGGAGTGAGTCTCCACGGGGCACTCTCGTTGTCTGGGCGCTAGATGTACACCCTCAGCATCGACGGGAAGGAGGCGAACTTGGCACCTTGAACGGACCCCAGTCCCTCGCCATCGATCTGCAACTCCACGGGCGGGTTGGCGGTCGCCGTGAAACTCGCTAGGTCCTTGCCGACGAACAGGCCGTTCTTGGTGGATCCGGCCGACGATTTCATCAGGATCCGACGCGAGTACCGCAGCCCGTCCAAGACGCCGAATCTCCTCACTGCCCAGAGTCCCAGTCCGTTGTCCCAGTCGGTTTCCGGCAGGGGGTTCACGGCCATGTTGCCGAGGTAAGTCCATGGCGAGGCATTCTGGATGATCGCTAGGAACACACCGGGAACCTCGCCGGTCCCGGGCACCTCCATCGTCAGCCGGGGATGCTTGCGGTCGGTGTCGGCGAAGAACGTACGGAGGGTGGTTGTGAGGTAGCGTGTCGGGCTCGCGTCCTTGCCCTTGGCGCGAAGTCGTTCCATGTTGTGGATGATCTCGGCGTCCAGCCCGAGGCCGGCGTTGAACGTGATCCATCGCCTGATCGGCTCGGTCGCATGTCTCGCCTCGTTCGCGATGTCGGGGCCGCCCGGTTCTTCGCCGTCGTCGCTGTCCTCTGGGGCGGGAACGTAGTCGCACCGCCCGAGCCCGATGACCCGGGTGCGGTCGTTGCGGAGCGCGTCCACCAATTCGCCGGTCGCCTCGACGGGCTCCGGTGGAAATCCCAGCGCCCGGGTGAACACGTTGGCGCTGCCCCCCGGGATGGCTCCGAACTTGGGAAGGTCATCGGCGGCATTGCCGACTCCGTCGAAGTCGGCGAGCATGCCGTTGACGGTCTCGTTGACGGTGCCGTCTCCACCGAGCACCACAACGACGTCCAACTTCTCCTGGGTGGCGCGCCGACCCAGCTCCATCGCGTGACCACGGTGGTCGGTCCGCACTGTCTCCAGGCTGAACTGATCGGCGAGAGCGTGGATCAGGACGTCGCGGGTGCGATCAGTGGTCGCAGTGGCCTTCGGATTGACGACCAGGAGTCCGCGCATTACTCCACCCTAGTGGCGCGATGAGGGCCTTTCGTTAGGGTCGTCGGCGTGCCGCAGTCCTCTCGGGATAGTGACCCTGCCCCTCCGCCGTCCACCCCTTCCTCCTGGCCGCGACTCGTCGCCCTGGGCATCTGCGTACTGGAGGTGGTCGCGCTGCTCGGCTACATCGTCGCTGTCTGGCTGGCGTCGCGTCACTCGAGGGGTTCCTCGGGAAAGGCGACGCTGGTCGAGATCCTGGTCTACCTGGCCTTCGCGGTCCTCATCGCTCTCATCGGTCGTGGCGTCCTGCGGCGCCGTCCATTGGCGCGTACGCCCTTCCTGCTGGCGCAGCTGTTCGTTCTGGTAGTTGGATACACCCTGGTTGTCGGCGATGGTGCGGCGGTGAAGATCGCTGGTGTCGCGGTGCTGGCCGTCGGCCTCGTCGGCCTGGTGGTGGCCTTCCACCCGGCTTTCGTAGCCTCCCTCGACGGCGAGGAGCACTCCTCAGCCAGTACCTGATGTCACGCGCTCGACAAAGTGCTTTCGGTGCCTTGACGTTCGACTCGTGGGCTCACTCGTCAAGGGCACGAAGTCTCAAGTGGCCAGGAGGCCACGCAGTTCGAGGAGGGACTTGGCCAAGAGTCGGGAGACATGCACCTGGGACATGCCGAGTTCCTCGGCTATCTCCGTTTGCGTCTTGTGGCCGAAGAACCGCATGACGACTATCCGGCGCTGACGTTCCGGGAGTCCTTCGAGTGCCACCCGAAGGCTCTCCCGGTTGTCGACGCCGATCATGTCGGCATCCTCTGCACCCAAGGTGTCGGCGAGGGTCGCGCCTCCCTCATCGCCACCCGCGCCCGCCGAGTCGATGGACATCGAGGAGTAGGCCTTCGCGCTCTCCAGGGCCTCCAGAACCTCCTCCTCGGTGACTCCGAGTTCGACGGCGATGTCCTTGACCGTCGGTGTCCTGCCCAACCTATGGGACAGGCTCTCGGTGGTCGACGAGATGCTGATTCGAAGTTCCTGCAGCCGCCGGGGGACTCGCACGCTCCACCCTTTGTCTCGGAAGTGCCTCTTGATCTCACCGACGATCGTGGGCGTGGCGTAGGTGGAGAACTCCACCCCACGATCGAGTTCGAACCGATCGATGGACTTCAGCAGGCCGATGGAACCGACCTGTACGAGGTCGTCGCGGGACTCCCCCCGGTCCAGGAATCGACGGACCACGTGCTCGACCAGCGGCATGTTGAGCCGCACCATCTCGTCCTTGGCGTCCGCCAAGTCTGCCGGGCTGCTGTCGGAGTCGTTGAGAACAGCCAGCAGTTCCCGTTCGCGGATCCTCCGGGCGGCGGTCGCCTCGCTGACCTGCCGCGGTTGGCCACTCGAGGTCATCCGACGGTCACGCCGCGACGCACCGACTGAAGCCGCACAGTCAGGCGGCCTTCGGACAACTCGGCAGTTGCGCTGTCGCACAACTCGGTGATGACGAGCCAGGCGAACGACGAGTCACTGGGTCCAGCGGCGGCGTTGGTGCCGCCGGAGACGGTGACCGTCAGTTCGCCATCCCCTGGGAGGAACTCCACATCCAGGTCGGACCCGTCGGTTTCGCTCAGCAGCAGCGAACACGCCTCATCCACAGCGAGGCGAACGTCGTCAAGCTGGTCGATCGGGAAATCGAGCTGGGCGCAGACCGAGGCGGCCACCGTGCGAGCCAGGACCAAGTTCTCGCTCAACGGGGCCACCCGCAGCAGCAGCGGGCGGGACGCGGGCACGGCTACTTCTTGGTCGCCCAGAAGATCTCGGAGATCTCGTCGATCTTCGCGAGCAACTCGTCGGCGACGGCTGGGTCGGTGCTGCCCTTGGTGCCAGCGGCCCCCGCCAACTTGGTCGCCTCGTTGAACAGGCCGTGGAGCTGGGGATAGGCCTCGAACATCGGGGGCTTGAAGTAGTCGGTCCACAGCACCCACAGATGCTCCTTGACAAGGTTGGAACGCTGCTCCTTGATGAGCAGGGCGCGCTCTCGGAAAACCGGGTCATCGGAGTCGTTGAACTTGACGATGCAGGCCTTGACCGATTCGGCCTCCAGCTTCGCCTGCGACGGATCGTAGACCCCGCAGGGGAGGTCGCAGTGGGCGTGGACGACGGTGGTGGGAGCGAACAGGCGGCGGAACATAGGTGAACCCCTCTGGGATCGCTGGACGATGACATTCGCGACCATACTTGAGTTCTCGAGAATGTGTGAAGTGGAGGACCGATGAGACTGGGCCGCGTCGTGGTCGCCGGGGACTCGATGCGCCCGGTTCTGCGGCCAGGCGACTGGCTGCTCGTCAGGCGCCCGCCGAGGCTTAAGCCGGGGACTGTGGTGGTGGCCCGGCGTCCGGACCGCCCGGAACTGCAGATCGTCAAGCGCCTGGGGTACCGCAGCTCGGGCGGTTGGTGGCTGGTCGGGGACAACGCGGATGCCAGCGACGATTCCAGGTTGTTCGGCGCGGTACCGCCCGACCTGATCCTTGCCGAGGTGCTGTTGCGCTACGGCCCACCATCACGCGGGATCGGTCGTGTGACACGATGATGCTGCATTGACCAGAGTGCGCAGGTGTGCCCACATGTGGTCATCGGAGCAGCTGAAGAACTTGAAGCATCTGGAGTCTGAATCCCTTGGAAGGTCAACCTGTCGCGCACGAGCGCGACCTCGACCCCGCTTTCCCCCTTCATCGCGGCGGCAAGATCGAAGTCCGACCCGCGGTGCGAATCCGCGACCCTGAGGGATTGGCGCTCGCCTACACACCGGGTGTGGCGCGGGTATCGGAGGCGCTGGCCGCAGACCCGGACCTCGCCTTTGACTACACCTGGAAGGCCAACACCGTCCTGATCGTCACCGATGGCACCGCTGTCCTGGGTCTCGGCGACATCGGTCCGATCGCCGCCCTGCCGGTGATGGAGGGCAAGGCGTTGCTCTTCAAGGAATTCGGCAGCGTGGATGCGGTGCCGATATGTCTGGATGCCACTGAAGTGGACGAGGTGGTCGAGACGGTGGTGCGCATCGCCCCGGCCTATGGAGGCATCAACCTCGAGGACATCAGCGCTCCTCGCTGCTTCGAGATCGAGCGTCGACTCGCGGCGGAGCTTGACAGCCCGGTCTTTCACGACGACCAGCACGGTACGGCGATCGTTGTGATGGCCGCTTTGAAGAATGCGTGCCGGCTGGTCGGCAAACATTGGGGCGACCTGCGGGTCGTGATCTCCGGGGCCGGAGCCGCCGGGACCGCCGTCGCGGGGATCCTTGTCGAGGGCGGCGTGGGTGACGTGCTGGTGGCGGACTCCAAGGGCATCGTGGTGGCATCCCGCGACGACCTCAACGGTGCCAAGAAGGAACTGGCGGCTCGTACAAACGCGGCGAGTTTCAGCGGCAGTGTGGCGGAGGCCATGGTCGGCGCGGACGTCTTCATTGGGGTGTCCGGCGGGACCATCGCTGAGTCCGCAGTCGCTCAGCTCGGTCGGGACGCCATCATCTTCTCGCTGGCCAACCCGCACCCCGAGATCCATCCTGATGTGGCGTCCAAGTACGCAGCGATCGTTGCCACCGGCCGCTCGGATTTTCCCAACCAGATCAACAATGTGCTGGCGTTCCCGGGGGTCTTCCGGGGGGCGCTGGATGTTCGGGCGACTGCCATCACGCCGTCGATGAACCTGGCGGCGGCGGATGCCATCGCCTCGGTGGTCAACGATGATCAGTTGGCCCCTGATCACATCATCCCCTCACCCTTCGACCCGCGGGTTGCCGCCGCGGTTGCCTCGGCCGTGTCCCGGGCCGCCTGCGCGGCTGGGGTGGCTCGCTTACCGTTCGAGTAGCCGATCGATGTTCGCGGTCTACGCTCAGCACCCCGACGCCCAGGACCCCTTCCGGGCCCTCCGCGTCGGCGAACGACCGGATCCCGACCTGACCGATCCAGGGATGGCCGGGTGGGAAGTTGTGACGGTGCGGGCCGCGAGCGTCAACCATCACGACCTGTGGACCCTTCGCGGCGTAGGGATCGCGGCGCAGGCCTTCCCAATGATCCTCGGGTGCGATGCAGCCGGTGTGGATGCTGCGGGGAACGAGGTCTTGCTGCACTCCGTCATCGGCGATCCTGGAGAGTCCGGGGACGAGACGCTCGATCCGGCGCGGTCGCTGCTCAGTGAGCGTTTCCAGGGGACCTTCGCCGATCTAGTCGCCGTCCCGAGACGCAACCTGCTACCCAAACCCGCGGGGTGGACCTTCGCCGAGGCCGCCTGCCTGCCCACGGCGTGGTTGACGGCCTATCGGATGCTGGCCACCCGGGCTGGATTGAAGCGAGGTGACAGCGTATTGGTCCAAGGGGTGGGCGGCGGCGTCGCGACGGCGTGCATCGTGCTCGCAGCCGCGATGGGATTTCGGGTGTGGGCGACCAGTCGTGATGAGGAGCGTCGCACGAGGGCCTTGGAGTTGGGAGCCGACGCGGTGTTCCCACCCGGGGCGAGACTTCCGGAGCGGGTCGATGCGGTGATGGAGACGGTGGGGGAGGCCACCTATGACCACTCGCTGAAGTCTCTGCGGCCGGGTGGCAGGCTCGTCATCAGCGGTGCCACGTCAGGTTCCAACCCGCCGGCCGACCTCTCGCGGATCTTCTTCAAGCAGTTGTCGATCGTCGGGTCCACGATGGGAACGCGCGGCGAGTTGCTCGACCTGATCCGGTTGTGCGAGAGCACCGGGGTGCGACCGCTGATCGACCGGACCCTGCCGATGTCGGACGCGCGGCGAGCGCTTGAGATCGTGGCCGACGGCAGCGTGTTCGGCAAGGTTGTTCTCACTCGGGACTGAGCAATCAGGATTCCGGGTTTAAGTAGGACATTGTCCGGGAATACTTCAGGTGTAACGACCACGCGACCTGAGGAGAGAACATGTCCACCATCCGACGAAGCGCCCTGACTGCAGGATTAGCCGCCGCGACCATCTGCCTGTGCGCCATCGGCGTCACCCCGGCCTCGGCGGCCACACCTGCAGGGCAACCGGCCAGCGTCAGCGCCCACCAGAGTCTTGGCCAGCACAGAACCGGCGGCGCCCAGCGGGCGAGTGCTGTGCCCGCACCGCCGAAAACCGGCCCTAGTGCCGGGGGTACCGGACACGGCAGTCGGGTGCAGGACGGCCCGATCCCCGCCGCGGCGCCGGCCAACAACGTCATTTCGGGGATCTCACTCACGGTCACGAACACCACGACACGTCCCGTCGCGGTCACGTTCATGTACGAAGGGAGTGCCGGCGGTCAAGCAAACTGGACGTGGCTGAATCCCGGACAGTCCACAACGGCCTCCAACTCGACGGTCTCCGGGCCGGACATCTACAACAGCTATCTGTTCTTCCCCAACGACGCCAAGCAGGTGAAGTTCGAGAGCAAGCTCGCGGCCTGGACCGACAACACGACCATCACCGTCAACGGCGACGAATCAGGAATCGATAGGGGAGCGCACGTTGCCAAGTCGGTCGAAGGGCACTCCTACTCGGCCAGCCGCGCGGCGACCGACATCGACCTGCCCATGATCGACTGGGTTGATGGCAACCCGACTGTCCGGCCCGACATGGGGCTGACGTTGACCGATCGCCCGTGAGGATGTCTGGGCGCACCCGGCCTGGCAGGTCAGTCGTCCTCGTCGTCGAGTCGTGCCAACCAGGTGGCTAGCCTCTCGACGGCGGTCTCATCCTCGGGATGGAGGTCGACATAGATCCGCAACTGTTGGGCCAGCCAGGCCAGCGTCACCTGCTCGTCGCCGCGACGGCTGTCCAGTTCCTCTACTCCGCGGTCGGTGAAGTACATCCCAGCAGCGTCCTGCTCAACTCAGGGCTCGGTCGACGATGGCGCGCTGTTCCTCTTCGTGCACCCGGTGTGAGCCGGTCGAAGGCGCTGCCGAAGGGTCTCGGGAGACCCGCCGCAGCGGTCGGGCCCCGAGGAACTCGGGCAGGTTGATCGCCATGTACTGGTAGGCGCCCTGGTTCATCGGTTCCTCCTGCACCCATACCAGTTCGGCATCGGCAGGGTACTTGGCAATCGCCGCGGCGATCTCTTCGCCGGGCATGGGGTACAACCGCTCGATGCGGATGATCGCCACGTCGTCGATCTCGCGCTGGGCTCGCGCCGCCATCAGGTCCCAGGTGACCTTTCCTGCGCACAGGATGATCCGGCGCACCTTGCTGGGCTCCGGATTGTCCGCGTCGATGATCGGTTCGAACTCACCGCTGGTGAAGTCCGAGGCCTGCGAGACCGCCAGCTTGTTGCGCAGCATGGACTTGGGCGTGAACACGATCAGGGGCTTGTGATGCTCGGAGAATGTCTGCCACCTGAGCAGGTGGAAGTACGATGCCGGGGTTGAGGGCATTGCCACCGTCATGTTGTTCTGCGCGCACAATTGCAGGTAGCGCTCCACCCGGGCAGACGAGTGGTCGGGACCTTGCCCCTCATACCCGTGGGGAAGCAGCAGAACGACCCCGGAGTGCTGTTCCCATTTCTGCTCCCCAGCCGAGATGAACTCGTCGAGGATCGTCTGAGCGCCGTCGGCGAAGTCGCCGAACTGCGCCTCCCACAGCACAAGTGCCTCGGGCCTGGCCACGGAATAGCCGTACTCGAAGCCGAGAGCCGCGAACTCGCTGAGCAGCGAGTCGTAGACGTAGAAGCGGCCTTGATCGGAGCTGAGGTTCTGCAGCGGTGCGTAACCCTCGCCGGTGATCCGGTCGACGATCACCGCGTGGCGCTGACCGAATGTGCCGCGGCGCGAATCCTGCCCCGCCAGGCGCACGGTGCGACCCTCCAGTAACACCGACGCGAAGGCGATGGTCTCGGCCATCGCCCAGTCGATCGTGCCGTCTTCGACCATGCGCGCCCGACGCTCGAGCTGCGGGCGGAGCCGGTTGTGAACGGTCAGGTCAGCGGGAAGATCAACCTGGTTGTTGGCGATGTGCTTGAGGGTCTGGTCGCTGATGGCCGTCGCCACCCGGGCTGGGAACTCGGGTTTGGGTCCCGGTTCGGGTTCCGGAGGATGCTCAAGGTCATCGCGGGTCTCGGCGAACACCCGCTCGAGTTGCTCCTGGAAGTCGCGCAGAGCCTGCTCGGCCTCTTCCAAAGTGATGTCGCCGCGACCGATCAGGTTCTCCGTGTAGATCTTGCGAACCGATCGCTTCTGGTCGATCAGGTTGTACATCAGCGGTTGGGTCAGGCTTGGATCGTCCGCCTCATTGTGTCCCCGACGGCGGTAGCACACCAGGTCGATGACAACGTCCTTGTTGAACTGCTGGCGGAACTCGAAGGCCATCGTGGCGACCCGCACACAGGCCTCGGGGTCGTCACCGTTCACGTGCAGGATCGGGGATTGGATCATCCGGGCGACATCTGTGGCGTGACCTGGTTGTTCACGATGACGTGGATCGTGCCGCCGGTGCGGTAGCCGCGCAGCTGCGACAGGTTGAGGGTTTCGGCGACGATTCCCTGACCGGCGAAAGCGGCATCGCCATGCATCAGCAACGGCAGGATCGGGTATTCCTGGCCCCTGTTGAGTACGTCCTGCTTGGCACGCACGATGCCCTCGAGTACGGGGTTCACGGCCTCCAGGTGCGAGGGGTTGGCAGCCAGGTAGACCTCGGTGGTATCGCCCGCCTCGGAGGTGTACTGGCCGTCCGTGCCGAGGTGGTACTTGACGTCACCTGACCCCTGCACGCTGTCCTCATGTTCGGCGCCCTCAAACTCCATGAAGATGTGGCCGTAACTCTTTCCCGCGATGTTGGCCAGCACATTGAGTCGGCCACGGTGCGGCATGCCGATGCAGACTTCGTTCATCTTCTCGCGGGCCGCGGCATCGAGAATGGTGTCGAGCACCGCGATGGTCGATTCGCCGCCCTCGAGGCTGAACCGCTTCTGGCCCACATACTTGGTCTGCAGGAAGGTCTCGAACGCTTCGGCCGAGTTCAGGCGTCGCAGGATGTCCAACTGTTCCGCGCGACTCGGACGGCTGTGCGGGACCTCCATCCGGTTCTGAATCCACTTGCGCTGGGCCGGGTCCTGGATGTGCATGTACTCCACGCCGATGGTGCGGCAGTACGAATCCCGAAGGAT
>CAYMPK010000012.1:19803-25114 GCA_964392145.1 uncultured Actinomycetes bacterium
GGATCTTGAGAATGTCGCGCAGTCTCATGAAGGGCTTGCCACCGAAGCCGCCGGTGGCGAACTCGCGATCCAGATCCCACAGAGTCAAACCGTGACTGGTGACATCGAGGTCGGGGTGGCCACGCTGCTTGTACTCCAGCGGGTCGATGTCGGCCATGAGGTGTCCGCGGACCCGGTAGGCGTGGATCAGTTCCTGCACCCGTGCCGTCTTCGAGATCTCGCTGTCGTGGCTCAGCGAAATGTCCTGGGCCCAGCGGATCGGTTCGTAGGGGATCCGCAACGAGGAGAAGATCTCTCGGTAGAAGTCCTCTTCACCGAGGAGCAACTGATGGATGCGGCGCAGGAACTCGCCGCTCTGGGCCCCCTGGATGATTCGGTGGTCGTACGTCGAGGTCAGCGTCAGGATCTTCGAGATCCCGGAGCGGGCGATGGTGTCCGGTGCGGCGCCCTGCCATTCCGCCGGGTACTCCATTGCTCCTACGCCCACGATGGCGCCCTGACCCGCCATCAGCCGGGGAACCGAATGCTGGGTCCCCAGAGTTCCCGGATTGGTGAGGCTGATGGTCGTGCCCGCGAAGTCGGCGACGTCCAGATCGCCGGCACGTGCACGGCGAACGAGGTCCTCGTAGGTGGCCCAGAACTGCGCGAAATCCATCTTGTCGGCGTTCTTGATGCTGGGTACGAGAAGTTGGCGGCTGCCATCGGGCTTGGGAAGGTCGATGGCAAGGCCGAGGTTCACGGTGTCGTAGACCACCTGTGACGGTTTGCCGTCCTCCTCGACGAATGCCGAGTTCATCACGGGCATGTAGCCGAGCGCCTTGACGACCGCGAAGCCGATCAGGTGGGTAAAGCTGACCTTGCCGCCTCGACCTCGGGCGAGTGCGTTATTGATCACGATGCGGTTGTCCACGAGCAGTTTGGCCGGCACCGATCGAACGGAGGTCGCCGTCGGCACCGTGAGGCTCGACTCCATGTTGGCCACGACCCGGGCCGCGGCGCCGCGCAGTTTCCGCTCGACACCCTCGGTGGGGTTACGTGGGCTAACCGACTGCGGGGTGGCTGCGGGGGCGGGCACCAAGGCGGCGCCGCTGGCGGCCGCTGCCGCGGCCTGCGCCGCGGAACTGTGGTGGTTGGGTCGATAGTCGGCGAAGAAGTCCCACCAGGCGGGGTCGACGGAGTCGCGATCTCGGAGGTACTGCTCGTAGATCTCGTCGACAAGCCATTCATTGGGCCCGAGGGAGGCTTCCTGCTTATGCTCGGTCGTCACTGAAACAACCCCTGGAGTCTCTGGGAGGTGCTGACCTACTAACCCTAGCCCCGGAGCCGGCGAATCGCCCTACGTCACATGCCCATTGTGCGTGTGATCACCAGTTGCTGGATGCCGGAGGCTCCCTCGACGACCCGGAGCATCCGAAGGTGCCTCAGTACCCGCTCGATCGGGCCCTCTTTGAGCAGCCCCATACCGCCGAAGGCCTGCAGCGCTCGATCCGCCACCTCGTACGCCTTCTCAGTGGCGTAGTACTTCACGATGGAGGCGTCCAGCATCGGACTGTTGCCCTCGTCGACGCTCCACGCGAGGTGGTAGACGAGCCAACGCATGGCCTCGATCTCAGCCTTGCTCTGGGCCAGCGGGAAGGACACCGCCTGGAACTTCGATAGCGGCCGACCGAAGGCGGTGCGTGAGTTCACGTGCTCGACGGTGGCGTCCACGGCGAACTCGGCCAGCCCAAGTGCCTGCGCTCCGATGAAGGCACGGCCGGCGTTCAAGAAGGCCATCGCCTGCAGGAAACCCATGCCGACCTCCCCGATGACGTGGTCGTCGGGGACCCACGAGTCCTCGAAGAAAAGCTCGCTGGGGTGACTGTCGGAGATGTTCCACTGGACGGGTCCACGTCGGAATTGGTCGCTGGGCACCAGGAACGCGGTGATGCCGCCCGCCGCGCGCTTCTCTGCGTCCGTCACGGCGAACACGATTGCGATATCGGCCTTGTCGCCGTTGGTGATGTAGTGCTTGTGGCCGTTGATCCGCCAGCCGTCGCCGTCCTTGACCGCGGCGGTCCGGATCGCCTGAGCATCGGATCCCGCTTCGGGTTCGGTGAGTGCGAAGCACATCGAGCTCTCGGCGGCGACGAGAGTCGGAACGTAACGGTCGCGGATCTCCTGCGGCAGCGCCAACAGCAAGCTGGAGGGGCCGCTCGGGTTGGGTGGGGCAACGGCGAGCATGCCCAGGCGGAGTCCGCTGCGCGCAGCGTCCTCGACGAGCAAGGTCATCCCCAGCGTGCTCAACCCCTGGCCGCCGACCTCCTCGGGCATGTGAGCGGCATAGAACCCCTGCTCGGCGGAGCGGCGCTGTACGGTGCTGCCCGCTTCGTTGATCACGGCCAAGTCCGGGGAGTAGGCCCAGAACTCCTGGTTCAGTTGCTCCTCCAGCGGGCGCACCTCACGGTCGAGGAAGTCGCCGAAGGCGGCTCGAAGGGCCTGCAGTTCTTCGGGAATCGTGAAGTCCATGGAGGCATCCTGCCGCATCGCCCTGCTGGGATGGTGATGCCTCCCGGCGCGGCCGGTGGAAACACCGCCTTAACGCATTGTTCATTTCCCGCGACTCGGGACCTCCCGCTGCGATACTGTCCGGCTGTTGCAGCGCCGCAGGCGCACCCAGGGTCGGTACGCGATGGGCGCGCCGCAGTCTAAGGAGGCAGTCCCATGCAGGGTCCAGTAGCGGCCGGTGACGCCGGCCCGGTTGAGAAGGAACCGGTTCACACCGGCAAGATCATCGGCATTGCCGTGATCGCCGCACTCGGCGGCTTCTTGTTCGGTTACGACAGCTCGGTCATCAACGGTGCCAACAAGGCGGTGTTCTACGAGTTCCAGATCTCCAACGCCGGTATGCAGGGCTTCGTGGTGGCTATCGCGCTGCTCGGTTCCGCGATCGGCGCCTTCTTCGGCGGTCGCTTCTGCGACCGGTTCGGCCGCAAGAAGGTGATGGTCGTAGCCGCCATCCTGTTCCTCATCGCCGGCGTCGGACAGGCATTCCCGTTCGCCACCTGGGACTTCATGTTCTGGCGGATCGTTGGTGGCTTCGCGATCGGCCTCGCTGCTGTTGTCTCGCCGATGTACATCTCCGAGGTCGCGCCCGCCCACCTCCGCGGTCGACTCTCCTCGCTGTTCCAGCTCGCCATCGTGGTGGGCATTTTCGCCACCCAGTTGGTGAACCAGGTCATCATCAGCCTCACCCCGAACGAGGTTGAGAAGCCGATGCTCAACCCGACCGTCCCGCCCGTCGAAGCCAACAACGAGTTGGCCCTCGGCCTTGCGGCCTGGCAGTGGATGTTCCTGTGCATGGTCGTTCCCGCCGTCATCTACTGGGTGTTGTCCCTCACGCTGCCGGAGTCGCCCAGGTACCTGGTGGCCGAGGGACGCTCCGACGACGCGAAGAAGGTGCTGTCGAGCATCTACGTGGACAACGTCGACGGCAAGGTCGTGGCGATCGAGGAGTCGCTGAAGGGCGACCACAAACCGAGCATGGCGGACATCAAGGGCCCAAGGCTGGGGCTGCTGCCCATCGTGTGGGTCGGCATCATCCTGGCCGTGCTGCAGCAGTTCGTCGGCATCAACGCGGTGTTCTACTACTCCAACTTGATCTGGGGTGCCGTCGGATTCGACGAAAGCAAGGCGTTCCTCACCTCGACGATCATCTCAGCGGTGAACGTGATCTTCACCTTCGTCGCGATCGCGCTGATCGACAGGGTAGGCCGCAAGTTGCTTCTGCTGGTCGGCTCGGCCGGCATGTTCGTAACGTTGGGCATCCTCACCTACGTGTTCGTTTCGGCCCCGCAGTGCACGCAGGCGATCATCGATGCCGGCAATGAGGCGGGATGTAATGCGGTCTCCGAGCTGAACACGCCGATCCTGTCCAGCTCCGGCGGTTGGATCGCGGTCATCATGCTCAACGCCTACGTGGCGTTCTTCGCGGCGACCTGGGGCCCGATCGTCTGGGTACTGCTGGGCGAGATGTTCCCCAACAAGATCCGGGCAGCGGCGATGTCCATCGGTGTCATGGCCAACTGGATCGCCAACTTCATCGTCTCGGAGAGCTTCCCCGGGTTGGTCAAGGTGTCGCTGGGCCTCGCATACGGCCTATTCACCCTGGGTGCTTTGGTGTCCTTCTTCTACGTCCTGAAGTTCGTGAAGGAGACCAAGGGCGTCGAACTGGAGAACATGGAGGAACTGGAAGGCGTTCAAGTGGGTGGCAGTCCCGCGTAGGCTACCTCAGTTCCTCAGAGTCACCTCGGACCGCCGATCGGTGCCCAACTCGGGTGTCGATCGGCGGTTCGGCTACATGGTGATCGTCGGATCTTGATCGCGCGCCGCGCCCACGGGCGCTGCCCTGGTTGGATAGCCTGAAGGGCAATGATGCGGTGGTACGCCGCCATCGCTAGAAGTCCCAGCACCGTCGCTCGGCGCATCGCGGTGTCGAGCGTCAGAAGGGGAGGGTCCCTCCATGGACGAGGAGCCGACGCCGGTCGCGGGCTGGTACGCGGACCCGCACGACGGTTCCTACCTGCGCTGGTGGGACGGTGAAGCCTGGACCGGACATACCCAGGCGTATCCGTTGGAGGCGGCCGGTACCGCTGAGGGCGGTGATCGTTCCGACGCCGAGGCAGCCGCGGCCTTCGGTGCGGAGGACGGCGCGGAAAGCCTCCCCGAGGCTGCTGGACACCCGGATGATGGCGGACCGCTTTCAGGCGAACTTCTGGACGACACGGCAGCGGCGTCAGCCGCTGGGGCAGCGGCCGGTCGACAGGACTTCCCCGGCTTCGGTCCGACGCCGACCCCGATGTCAGAGAACGCCTCCACGCAGGAGGTATCGCCCGACTCGGCATGGGAGGTCGCGGAGCCCGGATCGACTACCGCGCCCGGGACGGACGCGTCGGCGGGTGTGGCGGAGCAGTTCGGTGTTCCCTCGTCCGAAGGTGGGCAGGGTTCGGATACCCCGACCCACGAAAGCACGGAGACGGCATCGGCACCTGCAAGCGGGACGTTTGCCCCAGAGGAGGCTGAGGTCCCCGGCTTAGCCGAGCCCGTCGAACCCGACCCTGCCACCGCAGCCGGACAGACCGCGCCCGGCAGCGGCGACGGGGGTCGCTCGCCTGAGTTCGGGCAGCCGCAACCGGTCCAGGATCAGTCCCAGTTCGGCGCTCCGCCGCAGCCCGAACAGCCCGGCCAGCCCCAGGATCAATCGCACTACGGTGTCCCGCCGCAGTTCGGGCAGCCGCAACCGGCCCAGGATCAGCCGCAGTTCGGGCAGCCG
>CAYMPK010000013.1:0-12421 GCA_964392145.1 uncultured Actinomycetes bacterium
CCATACGTCAAGGACGGTCTCGCCAAGGCCATGGGACGGGCAGGCGGAACAGTCCTGGGCTTCCTCATAGCCTTAGGCGTCGGGAGCATTACCCACTCGCCGGTCATCATCTCGCTCAGCGGCATGGTCGCGATGATCATCGCCATCGTCGTCATGGCGAAGGGAAGTCCATACTGGCAATTCGCCTGCATGCTCACGGTAGCCATCGTGCTGTTCAGCGGAGCGAATTCTTCTGTTGAGCAGCTCGCCTATGACCGGCTGTGGGCAACTCTGATCGGGGTCGCGGCCGCGGTGATAGTGATCGCTCTGCTCGATCCGATCTCGAAGAGGTACGCCCAGAAGGTCGGAGAAGCCAAGTTCTGAACATCGAGCTGGGCGCCGAAGAACTTCAAGCGGGCACCCCGGGCGTAGCGGGCTCACTCAGCAACCGCAGCACTCCGAGGATGAAGACCGGCCCCATCGCCAACGTCCCGATCACAATCGCAGCCGTCAGGCCAGGGTCGTACCACGACATCTCGAGCAGGCCGCCGACCATGGTGACGTAGAGGAATCCGTACATGAGCAGCGGAACTGCGCGGGCCCGCCGATCCGAGCGGCGGTCGCCGCCCGGGAAGATCACGGCATAGACGGCCACGATCACCATCGGCACCAGGGTCCATCCCACGAAGTTCATCACCGGGATGCCGTCGCCACCCTGCCACGATTGCAGATTCGGCAGGTAGGGCCCACCGTCGATCCACCACCACCAGGCATCCGTGCCCAGCACTTGGCGCCACACCCCGGAAACCGCGAGCGGGTCGGCCATCAGGTCGAAACCGGCAGCGATAAGCCCGGTGGCCAAACCAACGAGTACGGCACGTACCAAGCGATACTGGATTGACCTGGGCGAGCGTGGGTCTCGATCCGTCAACCAGATAGCCAGACTGAAGCCGCAGTAAACGATGGTTCCCCAAGTGAAGACAATCAGGATCGGGACTCCGAGTAGGCGGGGCCCCAGGGCGTCGGTGTAGTGGTAGTTGCCGAAGATCAGACCGAAGTTGTCACCCAGCGCCTCGGCTACGAAGGCGAGCAGAGCAGCTAACACGAAGAACGTGATAGTGCGCCTCGCTCCCCTGACCTTCGCACTGTGCCAAATGCAGACGGCGTATAGCCCGCCCGTGCCGAAACCGGCAAGGCGCATCTGCAGGCCGGCGTTGTGGGTCGTCTGGGTGAGGATCAACACCAGCAGCACCACGGCATAGAGCACGCCGAGCACAACCAACATTGCTCCGCTCGCACGCCGCGAGACCTGCAGGATCACGGGACCCGGGCGCTCCTGGTCCGCCCGCGACAGCCCAGCATCTGGCATCGACATGGCGCCACCGTCCTCGTCAACTCCTTCCACTGTAGTCACGCGGCCCTATGTCGGAGCCATCGGAATACTGCCGCTGATGGTCTGGTTGGCGTCACCATGACGACTTGGGGATTCATTGGAAGCGGCAACATCGGCAGCACCGTGGCGCGACTGGCGGTGAATGCCGGTGACTCTGTTGTGATGAGCAACAGCCGTGGCCCGGAGACTCTCACGGACCTGGTGTCCGCTCTCGGACCCAACGCCACCGCAGCGACAGCCGCCGAGGCGGCACTCGCGGGCGACGTCGTGGTCGTGACGATTCCGCTGAAGAACTATCGGAGCGTGCCGGTGGAGGAACTTCGCGGCAAGGTAGTTATCGACACCATGAACTACTATCCGGGTCGCGACGGGGACTTTCCCGAACTCGACGACGAGTCGACCACCACTTCGGAACTCTTGCAGGCTTATCTGCCCGAATCACGGGTGGTGAAGGCGTTCAACAACATCTTCTACCAACACCTGGCCGCCCTGCCCAGGCCAGCGGGCGATCCGGAGCGCAGCGCCCTGGCCATTGCCGGTGACGATGAGGACGCGAAGGCACTGGTGACCCAACTGCTCGATCGGATCGGCTACGAAACCCTGGATCTTGGCGAATTGGCGGATGGGTGGCGAACCCAACGCGACACCGCCGCGTACGGCGTCATGTACGCCGCGGACCCTGCGAACTGGACCGGCGGGGCAAGCCCGACACCGACCGCCGAACTTGCCCAATGCGCCGCTTCCGCGAGGCGGTACCGCGACAGCTAGCGGCGAACCCGTCCTCGTCAGGCGGCGGATACCCTCAGCACCCACGTCACCTTCCGCGACTTCGGCACGGCGTAGTGAAGTGTCGGTATCTTCGTGTCCAACATGTGCGACGGCGCAGTACCACCAGCGCGCATGAGAACGCGCCGACGCTGGCCGCACGGCCGGAGTTGCCAACCGACGCCACGCGAGGGGCGCCTCGAGACGGAAGGGGGGCGTACCAGTGACAGACGCGGACCGGGATCCTCTGGAGGGCGAAACCCAGGGTTTCTACTCCCAGGGTCATCACGACGGTGCGATCGTCGTCGACGACTGGGCCGGGGGTATACCGGAGACGCGGGCGCAGATCCCGTCGGTGCGGGTGGGCCGTCGTTGGTTCACCACGTTGTGGCTCATTCCGATTGCCGTTGTGGGACTGGTGCTGACCATCGCGGTCGTCCGGGAGATGGCGCGCTACGCGTGGTTCGACAACTTCATCACGACCTATCCAGGAACCTCCTCCAGCTATGTCACGCCAGTGGACGATGGCTTTCCCTGGTGGTTGCGCCTCGAGCATTTCTTCAACCTCATCTTTATGCTGTTCATCATCCGTGCGGGGTGGCAGATCCTCGCGGATCATCCCCGCCTGTACTTCAACTCCTCCAGCAGGCCGGACACTGAATGGCTGCGCTTCCGTGGACCGGTTCCGAAGGATCGCCGGGACAGCGACCGGGCTGACACCGTGTGGACTGCGAAGGAGGACTCCGTCGCACTACCCGCCCAAATGGGCATCCCGGGCTTCCGCCACTCGATCGGGCTGGCCCGCTGGTGGCACTTCAGCTTCGACCTCCTGTGGGTGATCAACGGCGTGCTCTTCTACGTGCTGATCTTCAGCACCGGTCAATGGCGCAGACTCGTGCCGATCTCGTGGGACGTCTTCCCGAACGCCTTGTCGACCGCGATGCAGTACTTGTCGCTGCAACTCCCGGAGAATGCCGGCTATGACACCTACAACGCCCTGCAGTTGCTGGCCTACTTCGTGACAGTCTTCGTGGCGGCGCCGCTTGCCATCATCACGGGGCTACTCCAAGCGCCATCGGTTGCGGGGAAGTTCGGCACCGGGGCGGGCATACTCAACCGGCAGGTGGCTCGATCCATCCATTTCGCGGTCATGCTCTGGATGGTTTTCTTCATCTTCGTGCACACCGCAATGGTGTTCCTCACCGGTTTCGTGGTCAACGTTAACCACATCACCACCGGCGAGAACACGGACTCATGGACCGGGGTTGCGCTGTACCTGGCATGGATGGCGGTGGCAGTCCTGTTCTGGTTGGTCGCGTCGCCGCTGACGATCCGGCGACCCCGCTTGGTGCAGCGGGTCGGCACCATGTTCGTCGGGCGGATCAAGTTCCTCATGGAATGGTGGAACCCCAAGGCGAAGTACTCGAAGAAGGACATCTCCGAGTACTTCTGGACGAACGGTGAGCGCCCCGAATCGGCCCGCTATACCTCGCTGAAGGCATCAGGATGGCGCGACTACCGGTTGCGGGTCGACGGTCTCGTCGACCAACCACGTGAATTCCAGTATTCAGAACTCCTTGACATGCCCAAACAGGTGCAGATCACCCAGCACTACTGCATCCAGGGCTGGTCCGGGGTGGCCGAGTGGGGTGGCGTTCCGATGCGACTGATCCTCGACATGGTCAAGCCCCGCCCGGACGCCAAGTGGGTCGTGTTCTACTCCTTCGCGGACGGCCCCGAAGGCGGCCGCTACTACGACTGCCATCCGATCGAGAACATGTTCCACGATCAAACGATCCTCGCCTACGAGATGAACGGTAAACCCCTGAATGAATCGCATGGGGCACCGATCCGGCTTCGCGATGAGGTCGAACTCGGCTTCAAGCAGGTGAAGTGGATCGAGGCCATCGAGTTCGTGGAATCCTTCGATCACCTGGGTGCAGGGCAGGGCGGCTATAACGAGGACCAGGAGTTCTACGGCTACCGCATGCCGATCTAGCCGCCGCCGGTCGGACGGATCGGTGCTCGGCGGTGCCGCGGAGGACCACAGACGTGTCGCTAGCGTGAGACCATGCACGCTGCCGCCAGGTTCATCGACGAAGGGCAGGACGCCCGGCTGGTCCTCATCAACTGCGATGACTTCGGCATGGCACCGGAGGCCACCGAGGCATCACTCGAGGCGCTGAGTTCAGGCACCGCCACCAGCGCCACGCTGATCGTGCCCGCGAGTCACGCGCTTAGGGCCGCTTCGATGGCACGGGGGTACCCGATTGGGATCCACCTGACACTCAACAGCGAATGGGATTCCGATCGATGGTACCCACTCACTCACGCCCCAAGTCTGTGCGATCCAGACGGAAGCCTGAGTCGACATCCCGAGACCACATGTGCCCATGCGAAGGCCTCGGAGGTTCGTGGGGAGTTCCGGGCACAGATCGAACAGGCGCTGTCCTGGGGGATCGACCCAACCCACCTGGACTCGCACATGTACCTGGTGCAGGAGCGGCCTGACTTCTTCGACATCTATCTCGACCTCGCCGTCGAATACGACGTACCCGTTCGCGTCTCCGGATCCATCACCCAGCCCGATCATCCGTTCAGGTTGCGGGCCCGGGAGCGCGGCGTTGTCTGTCCGGACTACCTGGTTCGTCTCGATCGAGTCGGCTCCAGGAAACCGCTTCTCGCAGCACTGGCGGACTTGCCCCCCGGTTTGACCGAGTTCCATCTTCATCCGGCCCGGGACTCCTCAGCGCTGCGCTCCCTGGCGGTGGATTGGCCCGGCCGAGTCGACGACCGCGAGCTCTTGATTGGCAGCGACTTCCGCCGACGCCTGCAGACCGCCGGAGCCACACTCGTCAGCTACCGGGACTTGCGCGATGCTGTCCGCGGTCTCAACCGAGATACTTCACGAATTTTGTGAAGCTACGTGTGACCACAGCGCCTCGATCCACGAAGTAGTCGACCGGTCCAACCCATGCGATCACCGCAGTCGACGTTCCGCTCCGCTGCAGGTCCGCACACACAGCCGCCAACAACGCTGCCCCCACGCCGCGGGCTCGAAAGTCGGGATGGGTACCCATGGGGCCGATCCAACCGGACCGCATCGCGGAATGTGCGAAGAAGCCGATCGCCCACCCGTCGAGCCAAGCCGCGAATACCGCTCCCCGTCGCAGGGCGATGTCGAACTCCGTGAGCCAGATGGGCCATTGCACCTCGATGAGATCGCGCACGGTCGCCGAATCCGTCTGCCCAACCCTGCGCACCTCGACACCTCGGGGGTTCTCCGCGCGGAAGTCCGTCGGTATAGCCATGTTCACTTCGACACCGTTGGACGAGTAGCCCGCGGCTCTGGCGAGGGCCTGCGCCGAGGTGTTTCCGACATCCACCCCCGGCCACAGGTAGCGCGGCACCCCACCTGCCAGACGCACCTCGCGCACACCGCGACCCCGCAGTTGGTTCTCCGCAGTCTCCAGCAGGGATCGGCCGTGCCCCTGTCGCTGGTTTTCGGGCTGCACCGCCAGCAGCCTGATATTGCCTCGGTGGCGGGCGTCACCAGGGCCTTGCGCGAATGCGATGACACCGCCGCCGTCCGCTTCTGCGACGACGCTGCCACCCCCCTCGACAAGCACCGTGCGCAGGTCGTCCACTCCGATGGGCTCCCCGGGACACACCGTGCGCCAGAGCGCTTCGATGTCGGGCAATCGGTCCGGACCCCAATCTTCGAGTCGCACGTGGGCAACCTAGCCGCCGACACCGTGAGAACCTAATCGTGCAACGGCCTCGTTCAGAAGGTGCGACCCGTCGGCCACCGGCCGCGCGCCGCTCAGCGAGCTCGACCGGGAGACACCGACCAGCGCGATGGAGGATCCATGGATCAGGGAGGTGGGCAGGCCCCAGCAGTTGTCATCGACTGGAGCACGCCGCCGGATACGAAAGCGGACTGGCTCTTCGGTGCGGGGGCTACTCGGCAGGAACGCTGGCTGGTCTGGGCCGGTTCGTTGATCGGCCTGGCCTACGTCGGCTGGCAGTGGTCGGCGGACGAGCCGGGAGATTGGCGAGTCTGGCAGTACCTGCTGGCGGCGCTGGTCGCCCTCGACCTCACCGGCGGCGCCGTGTCCAACGTGGCCAGCTCGACGAAGCGACAGTACTTCGGGCCCTACACCGGGCCCGTCACCACGACCTCGCGCGTGGCTCGCAACCCGATCGTCTTCGCCTCATTGCACGTGTACCCCTTCATCATCGTCGGACTCTTCCCCGGTGGTCGTTGGTGGTGGGCCCTGGCTATGTACCTCGGCGTGCTGGCCGCGGTGCTCGTACTCGATCGACTGACACCCCTGTATCTGCAGAGGCCTGTCGCGATGCTTATGTTCGTCGCGGTGATCTTGCTGTCGACAGCGTTCTCCGCTCCACCCGGGTGGGCATGGTTCCCGGCCATCTACTTCGCGAAACTGGTTCTCGGACACGCCGTTCGGGAGGAGCCCTACAGGCCGGCGCCGGGCACCTGACGAGCTCACCCGTAGCCGGCACCGGGGTCGATCCAGCCGACCAACCGATCGTCCTGCGAGTCCGGCATCCGCGCCGCGCAGCGCAGTAGGGTCGAATCATGTCTGCAGTCGTCGATGCCGAAACCGACTCGCCTCGAGTTCCGCGCTGGAAGATCACCCCGCGCCAGTGGATCTTCGTGGTCCTGGTGCTGCTCGGGGTCGCCTTCGTCTTCTGGACCTATGAGGCACTGAACTTCGCACCCTCCTCGAGCCGCTGGCCGACCTACTGGCCCTACGATCCCAACCCCCCTGCACACCCGCTGCAACAACCGTATGACCCCATCACAGACCCTGCGCCGTTGAATTCCACGGCCAGCCCTGGACTCACCCATACCTTCGTGCTGCGCAGTTGGTTGGACGCCAAGATCCCATTTGTCCCGCTGCTCGCGATTCCCTATCTGACTTTCCTGGCACTGACCCCCATCATTCTGGTGCTGAACCTCTGGATGAGTTCTTTCCGACGATTCCTCACGGCAGGCCTCGCACTGATCGTCAGCCAGTTGGTCCTTGACGTCGGGTACCTGCTGTTCCAGACCGAGGTGTTGCGGGATACCGCAGCACAGGAGGTCGTCGCGCAGGGAGGGTTCGGCGGCACGCTCGTGAAGATGGTGTGGGGCAACGATGCCCCGTTCAACGGCTACCCGTCGGGCCACGTTACGTGGACCACCATCGGCATCCTCGGCCTCTGGCGGCTGCGCAAGGTGATTCCCAAGACCGCTTGGATCCTGATGGCGTGGATGGCGTTGGTGTACCCGGCCACAGTCATGCTGCGCCAGCACTACTTGATGGACGTGTATGCGGGCCTGTTCGTCGGTTTCAGCTGCTACTGGGCATGCATGTTCCTGGTCGAGAGGCCTCGACTCGTTCCGAGGGTCGACCCGCATCCATGGCCGGGTACGTGACGTTGATGGGGCACCTGCAGAAAGTAGCCGGTTGAGGCGTCGTGCCACCGAGAACGGGTGCCGCGCTGATCGGACGGGACGTTCACCGACGCTGGCGGTACCGTTGCTGTGGACTCCGCCACCGCCCCCGAACTCCCGGCAGACAAGGAAGTATCGATGTCCGAAGACGACGGCTTCACCCAGTTCCTCAACGACTTCTACCCCTATCGGAACACGACGCAGACCTACACGGAGTTGCCGGTACACGGCGCGGACCGAGCCGCCATCCTCAGCGACATCACCGCCATGGCTGCCTCCGAGGACGCGACGGGAGACCTCGGCCGCGTCTCCGGATCGCTGTATTCCGGCGATCACGATCACTATGCCTATCTCGGTGAGGTCTTCAGCCAGTTCTCGCACGCGAACGTCCTGCAGCGCGACATGTACCCCAGTGCCACGAAGTTCGAGGCCGAGATCATCGCCATGGCGCTCAACCTCTTTCACGGCTCCCCGGAGGCCTGCGGAGTCGTCACGTCCGGTGGCTCCGAATCGCTGATCACTGCGCTGTACGCCTATCGGGAACAGGCGCGAGATGACAGGGGGATCACGTCGCCCAACGTCGTCATGCCGGTCACGGCCCACGTCGCCCTGGACAAGGGCGCCCACTGGATGAACATCGAGGTTCGCCACGCCCCACTGGCAACCGACTACCGCGCGGATGTCGATGCGATGGCCGGACTCATCGACTCCAACACGATTGCATTGGTCGGGTCGGCTGGCAACTACCCACATGGGCTCATCGATCCCATCGCCGAACTGGGCGTCCTCGCCACCGATGCCGGCATTGGCCTCCACGTCGACGGTTGCCTTGGGGGCTACCTATGGCCCTTCGCCGAGGACCTTGGCTACCAAGTGCCCCTATGGGACTTTCGCGTGGCAGGAGTCACTTCCATCTCGGCCGACACCCACAAGTACGGATACGCACTCAAAGGCACGTCCACACTTCTGTATCGCGATCGGGCCCTGCGCGCGAAGCAGTACTTCACCTATCCGGATTGGCCCGGGGGGCTCTATCTCTCGCCAGGGTTGGCAGGTTCCCGTTCGGGTGGCCTCATAGCCTCCACTTGGGCCGCGATGGTCACTACCGGCCGGGACGGCTACCTCAAGTCGGCGGCAGCCATCTTGTCCACCGCCGATGCCATGCGCGCAGGGGTGAACGCCATCGACGGGCTGCAGGTCATCGGCGACCCGATGTTCCTCATCGCCTTCCAACCCGACGACCCGGACATCGACATCTACCTGGTGAACGATGCGATGAAAGCCAAGGGCTGGCGTCTCAACGCTCTGCAGCTCCCACCGGCACTGCATTTCTGTGTCACCAACCCGAACACCGCCCCAGGATTGGTGGACACCTTCCTTACCGACCTGGCGGATGCCGTCGCCTATGCGCGCGAGCACCGGGGCGAACCCGCGGCCTCAGGTGCGATGTACGGGTTCGGGGCCGGCACACCCGCTGGCAACGCCACCATCAACACGATCATGGCTGGAGTCCTTGACGCGATGCACCAGACCGCCCCCGACCCGGTGTGATTCAGATGGATCCAGGCGAATGGACACTGGCGATCGACCTGGGCAATGGCGGCCCTAAGACGGCCATCGTTGCGGATGTCGACCACCGGATAGCTGGAACCGGCTTCACGCCCGTCTCAGTAACGATCGGTGCCGATGGAACTGCCACTCAGGATGCTGTTGAGTGGGATACCGGGCTGCGCGCGGCGATCGACGAGGCCATCGCGAACGCGGGCGCCGACCGGCAACGTTGCAGCGCCATCGCCATCACCGGCCAGTGGGGTTCGACAGTTCCAGTGGCGAAGGACGGCGAACCTGCGGGGCCGGTACTGCTCTGGGCTGACACCCGGGCGCGGCGGCACGCACGCCGAATCGTTGGCGGCCCCCTGTCGATCGCGGGATTCGCCCCCCACAAGATCCTTCCTTGGGTCCGGCTCACCGGCGGCGCACCGTCTCCGTCCGGAGCGGATCCCACCGGACATGCAGCCCTACTGGACAACGAGCTCGCCGAGATCGGTGCCCGCACTGTCTGGACCATGGAACCTGTGGACTATCTGGCCTTCCGCTTCACCGGGCTGCCGCGAGCCACGCCCGCATCGATGATCCTGTCCTGGCTGACGGACAACCGACCCGGTGCCCCGATCGCCTACGACGACGGACTCATCGCCCGCGCCGGGCGACGTCGTGATCAGCTGCCACCACTTATCGCGACCGGGTCGATCCAGGGTGCCATAACACCCGACGCCGCCGGCTCCCTCGGGTTACCCGCCGGCATTCCCGTGATGGCCGGTCTGCCGGACCTGCATGCCGCCATTGTCGGTTCCGGCGCAGTGACCCCCTACTCGACACACTTGGCACTCTCCACCACCGCGTGGCTCTCCGCGCGGGTCCCCTTCAAGAAGACCGATGTGCTGCACTCCATTGCGACCGTTCCCGGACTGGATCAGCACATGCCGCTTGTCGGCAACAACCTGGAGACCGGAGCTTCGGCATTGGCCTGGCTCCGTGAGCAGGTGATCTCACCACACGATGGACTTGCCGGTGGTGGATCCGGTATCGGAGCGGAAGGGGCAGCTCCAACGGCCGCGGAACCCACCTATGCGGAACTCTGCAGTCTGGCCGAAACCGCTCCCCCTGGCTCCGGCGGTCTGATCTTCGCGCCATGGCTGGCCGGCGAACGAACCCCGGTGGAGGACAAGAACCTGCGAGGTACCTGGCTGGGGCTGTCCCTTCGCACGGACAGGGCGGCAATGATCAGATCGGTGCTGGAAGGCGTCGCCCTGAACGTCAATTGGATGATGACGTACTACCGGAAGTTCCTGAACCGCCCGGTGCCCTCGCTGCGCGTACTGGGGGGCGGCGCACAATCGGATCTGTGGACGCAAATCCTCGCCGACGTGCTCAACATGCCGGTGGAACGCGTCAAGGACCCGATGCACGCCCAGCTTCGCGGCGTCGCTCTGATGTCGCACATCGCCCGTGGTCGATACACCCTGCAGGCCGCCGCCGGCCACGTCGAATTGGATGCCACCTTCCGTCCGAACCCGACCGACCGCGGCACATACGATGCACTGAACGACGAATACCACCGGCTGTACGGAACACTCAAGGGCACCTATCGGCGACTCAGCGGCGACTAGTCAACAGCCCTTCACCGGCACATCACGTCGACGCTGACCCCCATGGCCGCAAGGTCCGAGAAGAAGACGTCAGTCTTCACGAACGTGGCCTGCAGGTGTACTCCAGGTCTGTATCCGTTGGCGTCCAGGAGCTGCCTGACAGCAGCCACTGCGGCAGCAGCTGTGAGGAAGTATCCATCCCGATGGGAGAGGCGCATCATCGTCCGCGGAGGTTCCTGACCCACAGCACCGTCGAGTTGCAGGACGGTTCCGAAGGGGGCGGAGCTGAACCGGACCAGACCCCATTGCAGGAGCCGGCCCATCGGCCTCTCGGCATGCCGTGGGGCCGCCTTCATTCCGAGCCAGATCGCGGGCAGGACGGCGTAGTCGACAACCTTGTTGAAGCCGCCGACATAGAAACCGGTGTTCACCAAGGTGGGTATTTCCCCCGTGACGGCGTGCATCTCCGGAAGGGACATCGCCGCACAGGCTCGCCGACCGAAGGGAGCCGGAAAGTCGACCTTGTACTGACGCGCCGCGCGCTGCCAACGGCCGTCCCGGAACTCCTGATAGCCGAAGTTCCGGAACTCCGCCATCATTTCGGCCACGGTCGTGTCCGCGAACGGTCCCAGCGAGCCCCAGTCCAAAGCTATGACGCTGCCTACTCGTGCGGTTTCGAGCCCGGGCGTTCGAGCAGCGACGTGTCGCACCATCGCGGCTGGCACCCCCGGGTGGAATCCCCCCTGGGTCACAGCGCAGAGCCCGCGGGCGCGGAGTTCCGTTTCGAGGGAACGCAAGCCGGGAAGGTGCTGCTCACCCACCTGAAGATCGAAGTAGTCAGCCCCCACAGCGACCGCGGCCAACGCAGTGCTCTGGCTCAACTCGGGCGTTCCAGCCGCCAGCACAACGAGTTGACATCCGGTGAGGGCCGCGACAAGGGATTCCTCATCGGCGGCGTCCACCGAGACCGGCCGCAGCCGGCCGCGGATCGCCTTCGGATAGCCATCGACGAAGGCCTTGGCCCGCTGAAGGTCCCGTCCTGCCACGTGCACCGCAGCATCGGTGAACTCGATCAACAGGTCGACGATCGCCCGGCCTGCGTTGCCGTATCCCCCGACTACCAGTACCCGTGGCATGGCTGCCCTCCCCCTGACAGATCAACCTGTCGTTCCCACTCTGGAATCCCGGGCGCAATTGTGCAAGCCTGGGAATATGTCACAGGAACAATTGAGCTCGCTCCGGAAAGCAACGGCTGAGAACGACGAATTGAGGGCGGCGTTGGAGGCTGCCGAGACCTCCGAGGACTTCGTCAGAGTCGCCAACGACTATGGATTCGAGATCGTCGTTGAGGACATCCCGCAGGCGGGAGAGGGAGAGGAGTTGTCCGATGCCGAGCTTGCAGGGGCCTCCGGCGGCTACACCTTCCCCCGCACCGATTGGATCTACTGCGACAACCCGTGGACCAATTACTGGTGCACCCTCAGGTGCTGAGGTCCATCCAGGGTGAGGGCAGCGGCGGTTCCCGTTGCGCGGATGGGTCGAGTTAGGCACCGGACCCGCGTGAGACAAAGGCGTGTTCGTTCTGTGGGCATGTGCTTGTTTGCCCCGACTGCGGTCGTTCTCGTCCTCGTTGGTTGCTCGCCGACTGCCACGGTCGACCCCACTGGTTCG
>CAYMPK010000013.1:12431-24093 GCA_964392145.1 uncultured Actinomycetes bacterium
CGCACGGGGTGGTAGCGGTCCTCGTGCGCAACCGTGCAAAGCGCGTCGATGACGGCGCCGGTGGCCGGCCCGCAGGCGGGGCGGGGGCGCGCCGGGTCCGCCCGGTCGCGCGGGGGGACGCGCGCCGGGTTCTCCCGGTCGGGCCGGCGGACGGGCTCCGGGTTCGCCCGGTCGGGCCGGGGTTTCGGGTTCCGCTGCCCCGACGAGTCCCACCGTCGATCCCACGAAGTCGTCTGCGAGCCCTGATGGTGCCGCTCCGTGCACATCGGAAGCGATTGTGGCCGCCCTGCCCGCTGGCGCCACCATCAGTCGGTTCTCCTGCGAAGGTGACTACTCCGGTGCTGTGTACAAGACTGCATCCGACGAGGCTGCGGCCGTCCTGCGTTTCGACACCGGAAGTGGGCGCTGGGCGGAGGACAAGTCCGCGTGCGCCAGCGGGAACCTACCCGACAGCATGAAGCAGTACTGCGTCTCGTAGCCGAATCTCGATGGACGTCAGACAGCGCACGCTCGTACCTCGGGCGCCTAACCCAACGGCGGGGGGCGGCGGGGCGCCGAATTCGTGTGTCAGGCGTCGGTGCCGGCGGGGCCACCGTCGGACACCGTATCGGTCCACTTCTGACCGTCCCACCAGCGCCATTCGGCCTCGCCTTTCGGGTCCGGCTGCCAACTCGCTGGCGGCAGGTCTCGCTGACCCGTCGAACCTGGCGAACGCTGTCGCCGATACATCAGGAACACGATCAGGACCACGATTCCGGCAATGACGAGTAGGCCCGCAAACACCAGCACGAGCAGCCCAACGGCCAACGGCTCACTGGAGGATTCCGGCACGCACCCCGGAAGCGCGGGGTTGCAGGCATCGGCAGAGAAAAGCGAGTACCGCATGATCTGTCAGTCTATAGCCGAAGTGGCGATGGGAGACTCATGGGCGGGCCGAAGTGACTGCCAGCGTGTTCTTCCAGGCCCTCGCCCTGACATTGGTGATCGAGCTGCCCATCTATGTCGTGCTTCTCAGCCACTTCGCCCGAGTGCCGGCTGGGCGAGCCGCGGTCGCCGCCACCCTCATCAACCTCGCGACGTACCCACTGTTCGCGCTCATGATCGCCCCGGCGGCCGGAAGAGTGCTACCACCCGCCGCCGCGCTGGCGGTGAGCGAAGGCATCGTCTGCTGTCTGGAGGCCGGGATGTTGGGTCTCTGGCTGCGCCGAGATCCACTTCTGCTCATCGGCGCCTCACTGGTGGCCAACGGGTGTTCGCTCGCGGGCGGGCTGATCGCATTCTCGTTCCTCAACGGCTCCTGAACGGCGACCGTCGGCGCCCCGCCGGTATCGAGCGATCCGGGGATTCGAGTGGATCGGCGACTTGGAAAGCGGCACAGTGGGACTGTCAGGAGAGATACGTGAGTGGACACCGGCGATCTGCCGTTCACGCAATATGAGGGGGTGGCGCGATGTCCGCAGATGTGGACTTCTACGCGCTCGGGCCCAGTGAGACCGCAGCCAAGTTGGGCGTGGACCCGGATAGCGGGTTGAGTTCCGACCGAGTCGCGCAGTTGCTGTCGACCAACGGCCCGAACGCTCTCCCGACTGAACACCGCGAACCAGGGTGGCGACGATTCCTGGACGAGTACCGCAACTACATGCAGGTCATCCTGGTCGTCGCCGGCGCCGTCTCCCTCGTTATAGGCGAACTCCACACGGGCATACTCCTTTTCGCCCTAACCGTCATCAATGCCGTTGTGGGCATGCGCGAGGAGGGCAAGGCGCAGAGCGCTATGAATGCCCTCAAGTCAATGCTCAAGAGCACCGCGAGGGTGAGGCGTGACGGCACGGAATCCCAACTGTCGGCGGATCAACTCGTCGTCGGCGACGTTGTCCTGCTGGCTGCTGGTGACCAGGTTCCGGCTGATGGTCGGCTGATCGCCGCAAGCGCGTTGCAGATCGACGAGTCCGCGCTGACCGGCGAGAGCACCCCGGTCGCCAAGTCCGTGAACGCCGTCGAAGGGTCGGGGGTGGGTCCTTCCGATCAGACAGACATGGCCTTCATGAACACGCCGGTCACACACGGCAGCGGTGAGATGATCGTGACCGCGACTGGCGCCAACACCCAAGTCGGTCAAATCGCGGGCATGCTGGCATCGACGAAGAAGCAACTCACACCGCTCCAACGGCAACTCAACCGCATGACCGTGTGGATCGGAGTTGCAGCCCTCGTGACCATGGCGGTGATGTTCGCGCTGGGATTGGCGCGCGGGCAGGACTGGCGAGGGTTGTTCGTCACCGCGATCGCCCTGGCGGTGGCGGCGATACCGGAGGCCCTTCCGACGGTCGTCGAGGTCATCCTGTCGCTGGGGGCGGTGGGTCTGGCAAAGCGAAACGCCATCGTCAAGGACCTCTCCTCGGTTGAGACCCTCGGCTCCACGTCGGCCATCAACTCGGACAAGACCGGAACCCTGACCATGAATCAGATGACGGTGGTTCAGGTCATCGACGGGTCCGACCGATTCGACGTCACGGGGACTGGATACGAGTTGTCCGGATCCATCCACCACACCGCCGGGAGGTCCGCATCCATAGATGCCGCCATCGCGCCGCTCGTCGTCGCCAGCGACGCGAAGCTGGAAGACGGCAAGGTGGTCGGCGACCCGACCGAGGGTGCCTTCCTGGTCCTGGCCCACAAAGCATCCATGTCTGTCGACGCCACCAGGGCGGCATTCCCCCGCATCGCCACATTGCCCTTCGATCCCACATACAAACTGATGGCCGTCTTCACCAAGGTCACCGACTCGTCGGGGAAAGAGGTCATCAGGGCCTTCGTCAAAGGCGCTGCGCCCGCGATCATGGATCGTGCCAGCACGTTCCTGTCGCTCGCTGACGGGGTCAGCAGCCAGATCGACTCCAACATCCGCGATCGCGCTCAGGCTGAGGTCACCCGCATGGAAGGCGAGGGGCTTCGAGTGATGGCGGCGGCCACCAAGGACATCGACCCCGGCCAGTTCGATCCTGCGGGCGATCTGCTCGGCTACCTCAAGGACCTCCAGGTTTCCTGCCTGGTCGGGATGATCGATCCGCCGCGGGATTCGTCGAAGGCCGCCGTCGCCGCAGCCCAGGCCGCCCACATTCGCGTGCGCATGATCACCGGCGACGACGTGACTACCGGTGCGGCTATCGCAGCCCAACTGGGCATCCCGGGCAAAGCCGTCCTGGGCTCGGATTTCGCGGCGCTCAGCGATGACGAACGGGCAAGCCAGATAGACGAGATTGGCGTGGTCGGCCGGGTTGCCCCGGAACACAAGGCCCTTCTCGTCCAGACGTTGCGCGCCAAGGGCAATGTCGTTGCCATGACCGGCGATGGTGTCAACGACGCGCCCGCCATCAAGGCCGCGGATATCGGAATCGCTATGGGAACAGGGACCGAAGTCGCCAAGAACGCCGGACGAATGATCCTGTCCGACGACAACTTCGCCACCATCGTCTTCGCCATCGAACAGGGACGCGCGCTCTACGACAATCTGATGAAGTACGTGCGCTTCATCCTGATCACGCTGGTTGCCTTCGTCCTGACATTCCTCGGGGCGACCCTGCTCAACATCGCCGCTGGGGAACCCTTCACACCGACTCAGATCCTGTGGATCAACTTCCTGGTGGATGCTCCGCTCGGTATGGCGCTCGGATTCGACAAGGAGACACCGGGACTGATGTCGCGTCCTCCACGAGCGCGCAACGCATCGATCCTCAACACGGGCACGATGCTCACCTCGGTCCTGACCGGCCTATTCATGAGCGTGTGCCTGCTCGGGCTCATCTGGTACGGAGAGAGCCACCTCCACGACACCGTTGTGGGCGTTTCGATGGCGATCACCGCCTTCGCCCTGTTCCGCATCGTGAGCACCTACCAGAGTCGGAGTACGACCGGGACGATCTTCACCGTCGCAACGTTCGACAACGGGAAGTTGAATCTCGTGGTGTTGGCCGAGATCGTGCTGGCCTGGCTTGTCACCCAGTTCGGGATTCTCGCGCAGCTTCTGGGCACCACCTCGCTGACGTCCGGTCAGTGGACCTTCTGCCTGCTTCCGGCGGTGGCACTGCTTCTGTTGTGGAACCTCGGCAAGTGGATCGCCCGTAAGACAACCTCAGGGCAAGCATCGGCACCTGATCAGCCCGCCGTGACGGCACCCGTCCCTGGCTGAGGACATCGCAGAACGCACCGGCCAACCGACGTGGATTGCCCGGTTCGGGTGCACACCGGGCGAACTGGCGGGTAGTTTCGGCCCGTGAGCGAACAGGAAGCAGCCCTGGAGTCCAACCCCTGGACGACCAAGATCTACCCACGCGAAGCAGGTTTCGCTGGTTTCGATCGACTCATGAACTTCACCGACGCCGTCTACGCGATCGCCCTGACCCTCGCGGCGCTGGAGATCGGGCTTCCCGAGATAGAAGGAAACTCCAATAGTCCAGCCGCCCTGTGGTCGGCGATTGTGGAAAAGGGACCGAAGCTCGGGGCATTCGTGGTGGCGTTCGCCTGGGTGGCCATCTATTGGCGGGCGAATCACAAGTTCACCGCTACTTTGCGGGCCATCAGCGGAAAGTTCACCGCCGTGACGCTGCTCTACCTCGCATTCGTCGCGATCCTGCCCTGGCCTGCTGAGATGCTCGGCGAGTACTGGGGAAATCCGGTGGCGGTGTCCGTCTTCGCGGTGTTCGTCGCGTGTGTGAGCGGGCTCGAGGTCGTCATGTGGCAGGTCGCCTACAGCGACAAGTTGTTCCTGCTGCCGCCATCACGGGAGTACAAGAGACAACAGATGATCGGAGCGTCCAGCCCGGTCGTCATTTTCCTTCTCTCGATCCCGCTGGCGTTCGTCTCCAGTTGGCTCGCGGTGGGGTTCTGGCTCGCGGCCTCAGTGATCTCGGGCTTCATCCTGTCCAAGGTCGCGACTGCCCCGCCCCCGCAGGCGGAACCTTCGCCGGCCCAAGGTTGAGCCGTGCGGCCTCGGGAAGCCGTGAGTGGCCGGAGGTCAGTGGGCGGCTGAGCGCACTTCGGGTCGTGTCCGGCGGGCGATTACGGAACTGACGACTATCCCGACGATGAGAACGACGTCACCCAGGGCAGGGTTGATAAGTCCAGTCAGCGCCGTTGCCGCGCACACGAGGACTGGTCGCAGATAGACCCAGGTCTTGGTGGCGAGGTTCGTCCCGGGCTTGGCGAGTCCTCGCTCGGCAACGGAGGCGTGGCGAGAAATGAAGAACAAAGCGAGGAAGGACAACCCCACCACGAACCAGTAGACGAAGTAGTTCTGGACGCTGATGTTCGTCTCGCCGCGAACCACCAGCGTGTCCAGGAACCTCCGGTACCCCCGGGACTCGGAGTCCCCGGCCGGCAGAATCGCCAACGTGAGCAACGGGATGGAGACCACGCAGAAGAGCCACCCGAAATTCAGCCACACCGTCACCCGGCTGTAGTCCCGCAGCCACTCGAACAGCACATGGTGATAACGCCAACACGTGAGGATGGTGACGAAGCTGACCACCGATTGGATCATCTCCGGGTTATCCGTGAACAAGGTCGTCCAGTTGGTGCCGGGGTTCTCGAGGATGTAATCGGAGACTGGAAGGATCAGCAGCGTCAGCGCGATCGCCACAGCCGCATCGCTGAAGAACGTCAGCCTCGCCACATCCCCGGGCTCGTCAGGAAATCCGGTTTCCAGTTCCACCTCGGGCTCCACTCGGCATGTCTACCAAAGATCCCCACCCTGTGCAGTCTTCCGACTCCATCGGTGTCTGAAGGCCATAGACCGATTCACGCGCCGCCGTCGGCCAGGCATCTGGCGAGAACGCGCTCGGTGTCCTCGTCGAAGGCGACCAACCGAACCTCGGGGGCACCAGGATCGGCCGCACACTCCCGCAGGGTGGCCACCGCGATCCCACATGCGCGCTCGAGCGGAAAGCCGTAGATACCGGTACTGATAGCCGGGATCGCAACCGATCGGGCTGCCACCGCGCGGGACTCGCGGATGATCGAGCGATAACACTGCGCCAAGAGCGCCTCTTCATCGGCTGCTCCGCCCGACCATTGCGGACCCACCGCATGGATTACGAATCGGGCCGGAAGGTCATGTCCATCCGTAGTGACGGCGTCGCCCGCGTCACAGTGGCCAATGAGTTCACAATCTGCCGCAAGCCCCGGTCCCGCGGCGGCATGGATTGCGCCGCACACTCCGCCGCCGGGCAGCAGGCGAGTGTTGGCCGCGTTGACAATCGCGTCGACCGACATGGCCGTGATGTCGCCCCGCACTACAGAGATGGAACCCACATCACCATTCTTGCCCAACCGACATGGTCACGCCCGCAGACGTTTCCCTCGGCTCCCGGAACACCGCGGACGAGTTCCTCCGCGAGCGCGGCGCGCCCTCCGAGTGGACCCGGCTGCGAATCGACACGTCCGGTAGTTTGGTGAGGCAGATAACGGAGCCACCTTCATCAGGACCACCACATGGGTTTGTGCCCGTGTCTTCGCCGAGAGGAGCGACGATGGTCCACAGCAGACATATCAGCCTGGTACTCCTCTCCGTCGTGCTCGCTATTGCCGGTTGCTCGAGTCCGTCCGGGACAGGTGCCTCCACACCTTCACAGGTCGTCGGATCCGATGGGATCGCGCAAGGTTATCGATCGGACTCGGATGTCTTCTCCCCACTGGTGATAACGGCTCTGGCGCCGGAACCGATCCCGGTCACCGGGACCGACGGTAAGGTCCATGTCGTCTACGAGCTGCAGGTGCTGAACGCCTCACCGCTGCCAGCGACCATCACCCGGGTTGAAACGCTGCGTGGCGGCCCCGACGGCCAAGTGCTGTTCACGTCCGCGGCGCCCGAGGTCGCCGCGCGCACCGTGCTCGTGGGCGCACCGAAGTTCGGCACGGTGGCTGAGATACCCGGCGGGAGGGCAGCCGTCCTCTTGGAGGACGACGTATACCCCTCCCGAGCCGATGTGCCCGAGCGGGTCACGCACCGAATCAATTCCACCTTCCGGGGCTCGCGGACGAAGGTATCCAGCCTCTCCAATTACTACCCGCTGACAGCGACCGACGTCGGCGGCGTCGTGACAACGAGTTCGGCGTCGCCGCCGGTGATCGGACCACCCCTTCCAGGCGACGATTGGCTCGCGACCAACGGCTGTTGCGGCTTCTCGGCGCACCGGGGCGTCATCATGCCCTTCGGCGGCCGGATCAACGGCTCGGAACGGTTCGCGATCGACTACAACCGGGTCAACATGGCGGCGAAGCCGATAGTCGACCTTCAGGCTGGCAGGGTCGTGACGTGGAAGGGCGACCCCACCAAGAACGAGAGCTATCTCGCTTGGGACAGTCCCGTTCTGTCCGTGGCAGACGGCACCGTGGTCAACGTGGTCTCCGATGCACCGGACATTTCGCCCGGGGCACTCCCCGCCGAGGTCCCGATCGGGGAGGCGACCGGAAACCGCGTCATTGTCGACATCGGTGATGGCGTCTACGCTCTGTTCGCCCACCTGCGGCAGGCTTCCGCGACCGTCAAGGTCGGCGACAAGGTCACCAAGGGGCAGGTGATCGGTCGTCTAGGCAATAGTGGGAACACATCCGAGCCCCACCTGCACTTCCAACTGACTAGGTCGGCCGCGCCGCTGGTCGGAGACAACCTTCCTTATGAGTTCGACAGGTTCACCTACGTGGGCGTTTTCAAGGACACCGGCGAGTTGGACACCTCAGCCGCCGGCCCCCGAACGAACCAGCTGCCGCTGGCGAACTCCATAACGGACTATGCGAAGCCCTGACATTCAAGGAGGTCGGTCGGCAACCGGGGAACTCGCGGTAGTTGCTTGGCAGAATCGAGAGTCTGAGGAAGACTGACGCGCATGGTCGGCGTCGGACGCACTGCAACTGATCCGGGCCACGTCGCGGATCCGAGTGGCGGCAGGACCATCAGGTCACGGTTCGCCATGGCGGTGGCGGCCGCCGCCACGATAACCACCGCACTTGCCGGGTGCACCCCGGCGTCGGACGGATCTGCGCCGAACCCAACGGTGCCCGCCGCCCCGGCCGCGATCGCCTGGCGCGCCTGCGGTGAACGCCTGGAGTGCTCCGAGGTCCAAGTGCCTCTGGATTGGGGCGAACCCCAGGGGCGGCGCATCACCCTGAGCGTCATCCGCCATCCGGCAAGTAAGCCTGGGCAGCGCATCGGTTCGTTGTTCGTCAACCCTGGGGGTCCCGGCGAGTCGGGTGTCGGGCTCGTGCAAGGCGCTGGTGACGACTTGGACAAGTGGGGCGACGGTCGATTCGACGTGGTCAGTTGGGATCCGCGAGGCACCAATGGCAGCACGCCGGTGCGTTGCTTCACCGATGACGCCGCCGCGGAAGAGTTCTGGCAAGGTGCTGCGATACCGACCACGACGGCAGAGGCGACGGCGAGAAGAGCAAAGACTGCCGAACTCGCCCGCCGCTGCGGTGATGTCAGCGGTTGGCTGTTGCCACACATCTCCACGGCGGACACCGCCCGCGACCTCGACTACCTGCGGTCCCTTGTCAACGATCCCCAACTCACCTATGTAGGTCTGTCCTATGGCACCTACCTGGGGCAGACCTACGCCAACTTGTTCCCCAGCCGGGTGCGCGCGATGGTGCTCGACGGCGTTGTCGACCCGGTGAGCTATTCGGATAGCGCTGAAGCGCGCTCCGCGGGCTTCGTCGCTGGAACCGACGAAGTCTTCGCCAAGTTCCTCTCGCTGTGCCAACAGGCCGGTAGCCCGCGTTGCGCGCTGGCCGGCCAGGACCAGACCGCCGACGAGGCGGTTGCAGGACTCTTCTCACGTGTTCGATCTGCACCGATACCCGCATCGTCGGCCACCCCGCCAGGGGAATTGGACTACGGGGACTTGCTGCTCTCACAGTTCCAGACCCTGAGAGACCCGCGGACCTGGCCGGCGAACGCCACAGCATTGAACGCGGCGGTCGACGGGAACGGGTCCGAACTGGAGATGGCCGCACGGCCGTTCCGAAGCACAGCCGGCTGGACCGCCGCCACCACCTCGGCGGCCATCCAGTGTGCCGACGCCCCCGCCCTGCAGGATCTAGCGTCCTGGCCAAGGGTGATCGACGGCCTGGACCGCGTGAGCTACCTCCAAGGGCGGATCCAGGGCTGGTGGTTGTGGGCGCCGTGCGCGGCATGGCCGGTCAGTGGACAGGACAACTACCGGGGCCCGTGGAACGCCGCCACGCCGAATCCACTGCTGCTCATCGGCACCCGCTACGACCCCAACACCGCCTACGCCAATGCCGTTCGCGCTCAGCGCCTGCTAGGTAACGCGGTTCTGCTGACCCACCAGGGGTATGGACACGTCAGCTTCCAGGATCCCAGCGCGTGCGTCGACGCGGCGAGGACGTCCTACTTGACCGATCTCGTCGTCCCGGCACCGGGGACGATCTGTCAGTCGGATCAGCAACCCTTCTCTCCAGGCTTCGACTGACTCCCGCACCGTCGCGGTCCTGTGGCCCATCCGCCACCGGGGTCAGGCCAGCGCAGCCTGGAGGCGGGTACATCCCTGGGGACAGCTTTCCTGTCAGATGATCACTTCCGGCGGGTCGGCGACAGCCGCGAGGAGTGTGCGCTTGCCGAGTTCGGCGAATTTGGACTCCGACGGCGACTGCGACACCAGGGCTAGACCGATGGCGATGGCCCATCCCCGCGCCCGTTGCCAGGCGGTCGGGTCCGCGTCGCAGAACCGACGCAAGACGGTTCTGCCAACATGGTCGAACATCATCCACCCGACCGCGAAGTCGACGGCCGGGTCCCCTGCGCACAGGTCACCGAAGTCGAGGACACCGGCCAACCGTCCGTCTCGGACGATCAGGTTCCCCGGGTGTACGTCTCCGTGCACCCAGAGCGGAGGACCCACATACCTCGGCTCGGCGACCAGCTGCTCCCACGTGGCCATCAGCCTCGCCGAATCGACGAATCCGGCTGCCGCTGGGACCTGACGTCGAACTCCCGCGTCGCGATGCGCGAGGGGTACTCCCCGGTAGGGGTTGGTCGGTGCCTGTGACGGGGCTGGCTGGTGCAGCGCCTGCAGGAAATGCCCCAGTTCCTCTGCCGTTCTGTCACCCCGGTCGGGTGCCACTTCCAGAGCCACGGCTCCGTCAATCCACGAACAGATAGTCCAGCGCCATGGGTATCCGAACGCGGGATGCCCGACGCGGAGCGGCGCCGGGATCGGCAGGGGCAGACGCGGAGCCAACTCCGGCAGCCATCTGATCTCGTTTTCGATGAGTTCAGCCGCCAATTGCCGATGTGGAAGCCGGATGCAGAGCTCGGACCCAAGGCGGAACAGTGCGTTGTCCCAACCTTTGCGCATCCCGGTGATCGGCAACCCCGCCAGATCAGGATGCTGCTGTCGCAGCAGCGCCCGAGCCAGGGCGATGTCTGGCGGGGCTACGGACTCGGGAGTCGTTGCCCCATTGGGATAGCCGAAGCCCATGCGGGAATCTTGTCATTGTCCACGGGATACACGCCGTGGGATCCGTTCGTCGTTGCACCCCGGGACCACCAGGACTCCCGAAGGTTGGAGCTGGGCCTCTGCTGTTGCGCACCACGAGAACGGCGGACATCCATCAAAGATTGACTCGTATCCCACGGCCGTCTCGGTTAGCGTCACCCCATGGAAAGCTGGATCCTCGCTGCAATAGCTCTGCTCTGCGCAGTCGGGGTGGTCGCCGCCATCGCCCAGTCCGTACGCGGCCGCAATCGGATCGGGAATCCAGCGGATGATGCGACGTACCGAACTCTGCATGCCGCGAGCGAAGCAGCACCGCTTCTGCGCGAGGGGTTGACGGAGTCTGGCGCCCAGCGAGCCGCCAAACACCTGCGTCGACTCCTCGGCGCCGACGCAATCGCCATCACCGATCGTGCCTCCACCCTCGCCTGGGACGGACTCGCGGACCGCTCGAAAGGAGGCGCGGTCGCGCTGGCGCGCACCGCCCTGGACAGCGGTGCTCCCACGGTGGCTACGGCTGCCGAACTGCGTCACACCTCCGCCATGTTCCGAGGTGTCGTGGCGGCACCACTCACCTCCGATGACGTCGTCGTCGGAGCACTGGTGGCCTTCTCGCAGCGGCCGGCGAACCCAGCGCTGTTGCGGGCAACCGAGGAGGTCGCACGTTTCGCCTCTGGGCAACTCGACCTGGCCGAACTTGATCGCACCCGGGCACAACGCGCCGAAGCGGAACTGCGAGCCCTCAGGGCCCAGATCTCCCCACACTTCATCTACAACTCACTGACAGCCATCGCCTCATTCGTGCGAACCGATCCGGAGCGGGCCAGGGAACTCCTGCTGGACTTCGCCGACTTCACCCGTTACTCGTTTCGCTCGCACGCCACCTACACGACGCTCGCCGATGAGTTGCGCTCCATCGAGCAGTACCTGCTCTTGGAGCAGGCGCGCTTCGGCGGACGGCTACAGGTCCGGCTTCGGGTCGACTCCGAAGTGCTCGGCGTGCGCATCCCGTATCTGTGTCTGCAGCCGCTGGTCGAGAATGCCGTCCAGCACGGCCTAGAAGGAGCCGAGGGGCAGGGAGTGGTGGCTATCACGGCACAGGATCAGGGCCCCGAATGCCAGTTGAGCGTGGAGGACGACGGCGTCGG
>CAYMPK010000014.1:0-1616 GCA_964392145.1 uncultured Actinomycetes bacterium
CATTGAATCACACGCTTGCTAACATGTCACAGGTTGCTCAAACAGAGTGACGAAACCGCACGACACCGCTCAACAAACGGCAAAACAAGGGTTATTGGTCTTATTATCGAACCCAGTATCGCCCACCCCTAGACCCGTTGCAGCGCAACGGCCGAACCTGGCGGCATACATTCCCATTGGTCTCGATCGGTCTGAGATCGGCGACCGTGCGGGCGGATGTCAGAAGGCTCTCACCAGGCCAACGCCGAGCGCCATGACGACGCTCGTTTGAGCCGTCCCCCCGCCGTTCAGACGTGTCGCCGAATCGATTCGGCCGGCGCCATTTGACTGTCCGATGCCCTCACGGGGAACAACGGCGTCACCAGAACCAAGACGAACGGAGAGTACCCATGAAGAACAGATTTGCCCGGACACTGAGATCCACAGCAATTGGTCTCGCGACCATTGCCGTCGCCGCAGGTGTGATCGCACCGACAGTCGCTATGGCCGCTCCATCCGACCTTTCCGCAACAGCGGCACCCACGAGCGGTTCGGCTCAGGCACCAGCGCCAGCGCCAGCACTGGCGCAGACCACGTCCAAGGACCTTGAGAGTCGTTGGACCAAGGGCACTCGAGTCACGGCGCGCAACGACACGGGCCGAACAATCTGGGTGCGGCAGTACGATCACGCGGGTATGTGGTTCGCGCCAGTTCAGATGGAACCAGGAGCCAGTCACAGCTGGGGCGGCAACTGGGCAGTCGTGGACGACGTAGAGCTGCGATTTTTCTGGCGGGAGGACGATGCCAAGAACAACTCGCGCTTCAACTCCACTGATGTGGATGCGGAAAACCCGAGCTATTCAGCTCCTTGGATGAGCGTCGGCTACGACAGTCGATGGTTTGGCATCGGTCAGACACAACACTGGCGGTTCTCCCAGACCCACGTGGAGTTTTGGGGCAAGCGCAACGATGACTCCCGCGATTTCAAGGAGTTCGACCTCCACGTCAAGCGCCTCTTCTGATCCTGTGGAGTCAGGCCCATGCCGACCCTCCCGAGACCGAGAGGCTGATGCTGCCCGTCCCCACGTCCGACGGGCAGTATCAACCCCTCGGGTGAGATGCGAGTGGCGTGGACGGGGGAGGCAGTGGTCGACTTGGCTTGCGAACGCCTAGAGTCCGCGGATCCCGTTGAGCACCAACACCGCACCTATGACGATCACCACCACGACGACTACCGTTGTGCCGTAGTCCTCGAGCAGTTGACGACCTCGCTCCAACGGCACCGAGGCCCGCTGGCCTGCGACGAGGAATAGCCCCAGCGGCAACAGCACCTCGAGCGAACCGATGAGCAGGAACAACAGATATGCCACGAGTTCTTCCGTTGCGGTGCCCCCGGCCATCCCAATGGTGAGGCCGGCCGACAGGCAGAGCAGCAAAACCTTCGGGTTCACCGCCGACAGGCCGATTCCCAGACCTGCAGCCTTCATGGGCGTCAAGTCAGAGATACCTGTCAACCACGCAGGCGGCTCCTTCTGTGAGCCGCGTCGCAGCCACGTCATCAGGCCGTAGATCAGCAGCAGCACACCGACTGTGATCCGCAGCCAATTGCACCAGCGATTGATCGGTTGACGACACCA
>CAYMPK010000014.1:1626-22975 GCA_964392145.1 uncultured Actinomycetes bacterium
CTGTCCCGCGTCGATCGCGTCGGCGAACAGCACCGCCACTCCGGTCACCACCGCCAACCCGCCACTCCAGCCCAACAGGAACGCGACACCCGAAACGATCGGCCGCGGACCCAGCAGCAGCAGGATCGCCGGGATCACCGCAATGGGTGAGGCGAGGATGCCCAATGCAAGCGGTAGCGTGCCAAGCATGAAGTGGACGCTACTTCATCGAGAGCAAGAAAGCGGACGTGCGTCATCAAACGCCTCAATCGAACACCACGCCGCGTTGCGTTCCCTGCGTCCTTCGATCTGCCCAGGAGAATTGGCAGCTATGGCCCCCGTCATGATCGCCCGGCCGGCTGAGAGTTGGTACCCCGGGGTGGAGCCCATCGCGCAGACTAGGCCTTGTCGGGCGCCAAGGAGGAATGGTGGCTGATGATTTTCCATTCGCCGTTGACATAGCTGTAGACGAAGGTGAACCGGGCTGCGGCGCTGGTGCCGTCCTTGAAGGTGAAGGTGTAGTCCCCGGTGTCGACGGCCATGTCACAGGCCGAACGCAGCACGCGATAGTCGATCTTTCCCTGAGGACCCTTCTGCAGGAAGTGCTCGAAGTAGTCGCGCATCTCCGCCGGGGTGTCGCGAGGCACGTTCGACAGCGTCGGAAGAAGGACCGCGCCCGGGGCATAGTTCGACACGACCGTGTCTGGGTTGCCGGTGGCTAGCGAGGCGTTCCAGCGGTCGAATGCTGCTTGGGCCTGCTTGTCGTCCATTCGCATACACGTTGGCGAGGCCGAACTGGAACTTGTGGAACTGGTCGAGTTGGCGCAACCAGCTAGCAGAAGAGACCCGCAGATACCCAATCCGACGATTGAGTTGCGTGTGATGCTGGCTGAGTTGCCCATCCTGGTCTCCATGCCTCGCTCGGTGTGCACGTGGCAGGCCCGCACGACGCGAGAACCGCCACCCCACATTGCCTGCTCTGGACCCATGCGAGCATACCCGCGATGTGCTGCAAGTTGCCCCCGCGCGAACTGGGCGAACACGCCCCGTGGCGCCTGTATGTCAGAGCGGCAGCGCCGTCAGTCCGGGGTGCGTCCCCAGGCTCCGACTATGAGTGGCGTCATCCGGAATGCGTCGGAGTTCTCTAGCAGTTCAGCCAGTTCCGCCAGTTCGGCAGACGTGATTGCACCTGAGGCGATAGCCGCTGGGCCGAGCTCCTCGATGCTCACAAGGTCCGTCCGTTCGGGACCACAACGCTGGAACCGGCAACTTCCGTCACCGGCCACCCCCTCCAAGCCGGAACTCTGAAGCATTTCGGCGATGCGAGCCCCCAGCGTCCAGTCGGCTCCGAGTGAACGTCCGGCGCGAATGGCTCCGTCCATGAATTTGCGATCCAACTCAGCCAGCCTGCTGACCCCGGGATCCTGACCGACGCTGAAGTCGGCTTCCTCTGCAAGCAGGTATCCGCCGGGAGCCAACGCATCGACGATACGTTCCACGACGGCGGCCGCATCGGGGACGTGCATGAGAACGATGCGGACATGGATCAGGTCGAAGCTTCCCGGCTCCAGTGGATCCGAAGTGATGTCATGCCGAACCACCTCGACGCCGTCCGCCAGGTCGGTCAGGAAGCGCGGGTCTATGTCGGTGGCCACCACATGTCCCTCGGCTCCGACACGGTTAGCGAGCCAGCTTGCGATGGAGCCGCAACCGGCGCCTATCTCGAGGCACCGCATGCCCGGTCGCACGCCAAGCAGATTGAGCCTGGCAATCGTGGCCGGGTCATAAGCGAGCTCCAGGGCACGCAACCGAGCGCGTTCGACGGCGAAGTCCGAATCCGCCAGCAGGTAGCTGTCGGCTCTCGACTTCTGTGACGATGAACCAGCCATGTCACTCATTGGCTGCCGACCTCCTCTGGGCAAGAATGCGGGCAACGGTGACCTTGGCGAGGTAGGCGATCAACGCGATCGCGGAGCCGAGAGCCGTGTAGACGATTCGCTGGTAGCTCGCCTGAACTGCAGGCTCGCTGAACGAGACCCCCAGCAGCACCAGGGTAGTGAGGAAGAATGCGAAGAGGGCATACGGTTCGCGCCCCATCGTGGCCGCCAGCCCCAGGAAGGCGATCGCGATGAGCACCATCAGAGCCCATCTCTCATGAACGACGCTGGCCGCAAGTGCTGCGACTACCGCCCCGGCGATCGTTCCCCAGACTCGTTGGAACGCTCGATGCTTGGTTTGGGTCGCTCCGACGCGCAGCACCATGATGAGTGTCAGCGGCAACCACACCCCGTGACTGTTTCGGGCGAATTGGAGGGCGTAGTACATCGCTGCGGACACGAGAACCGTGATGGCGATCAGGTAGCGCAGGGTGTCTGACTTGTCGTAGCGCAGGCTGGCGGGCAACCCCGTCACCGGTTGCATCAGCGGAACCAGTACCACCGGCCAGAAAGCGCTCACCGCGGTTCCGATGAGTACCGCGAAGAGAAACTTCGATTGGGCGATGTCAACACTCAGCTTGTCGAGGATCACGACAGGCGACGCCATGATGAAGGCGATACCGACGAGGATGGTGCTGAATCCGCCGTAGCGCTGCCAGTAGGCGCTGGTGCCGACGAAGATGCAGGCGAGTGCCATCAGACATGCCCCAGCGAGCGCATTCTGACCGACCACCGCAGCTACTGGGGAGATGAGGACGAAGATGATGGCGGCCGCTGCGCCGACCTTTCGTCCGCCCATGACCGTATTGAGGAAACCGATGATCATCCCGAAGAGGAGCATCGTTCCGGCGGCCGGACCGAGGATGAAGTGACCGGCGACTAGCGGCGGCCATGCCGCCACTACCGACAGAAGTAGTACTTTGCCAAGTCGTTGTGATTCGGATTCCACCCGCACTACTGCCCGATGCTGCCCTGTCGCCTTGCCGTTCTGGACCTCGGGTGGAGACACGGGCCAAGGCTAGTGCCTCGGGGAGCGTGCAGTCCGGATGTGGCTGCGAAGGCCCGCGCAGCGGGGCCGCCAGCCTCTTTCGGCAATCTGCCACGAAACCCCCCGCAGGGGTACTGTCGAAATGATGGCGTTGCGGTTGCGCGCCGTTGGCAGCGAACGTGCACGCCACTAACGCCACCGGAGGCGAGAAATGAAGTTGGTCGCGATCATCACCCGCACACTGCGCGAGGGAAAGACGCTCCAGGACTACCGCGACGCCTGGTTTCACAGCAAGGGGTTCGGGGTACCGACCCAGATGTACACGATTGTCAGCGCTGTGAATCCACGACAGGTCATCTCCATCGGGATCATCGACTGCGATCTCGACGAACTCGCCGAAGGGCTCCACATCGAAGTCGATGACCGGCTCGCCCACCCGTTGGAGGCGGTCATCGAACCGGAGATCGGCCGGGATTTCGGCGTCGTTGCCGCGATCGATGACTTCTCCGCCGCCGGTGACCTCACTCCGGTCCCGCCGGCCGTCGATGGTGTTCCGACTGACTTCGCTACCCTCCCTGAGCTGCTGAAACAGGTCATGGCGCAGATCAGCGCCGCCAGCGAACGCAGAGACGAGCTTCGGGCAGAACGGGGAATGTAGGTCGGTCGCCGTGGAGGAGGAATCGGTCGCGCTCCGGACCGACGCTGGTGTTCTCAGAGGCACCTTGTTGAACGCCAATGCAGAGGCGCCTCTGGTGGTCGTTTTCAGGGGCGTGGCCTTCGGTCGGCCAAAGCCGCAAGATGCAGGCTACCTAGGTCTTGCCAAGGAGATAGCGGAGAACGGATTCGCGACCCTCTACGTCAGTTTTCGCGGCTTCGAGGAGTCCCCGGGCGTCTTCACCATGCGCGGCTGGTCCGAGGATGCAGTCACGGTGATGGCCTACGCCCACAGTCTGGGTCACGACAGCGTCGTTCTCGTTGGAGCGAGCGCCGGGGCGGCGATAGCGCTGCGTCACGTGGCCTTGCACGGAGGAGTGTCGGCAGTGGCCTCCCTCGCGTCGGAGGCACTCTTCGACAAGACCATCCCGAGGTCCTATGTTCCGGAGTTCATGCGGAAGGTGGCCCAGGCCGCGCCACCTCAGGAGGTCCCATCGGAGCCGCTCGATCCAGATGCCTTCTACATGGACATGTTGGAACACGACCCGATTCGCTTCGTCGCCGAGATAAGTCCAATACCGCTCTTGCTCGTGCAGGGAGATCAGGACGAGTTCGTGACCGTCGAGACAGCTAGTCGGTTGTATGAAGCCGCAGCTCAGCCCAAGGAACTCGCCATCGTTCCCGGTGCCGGCCATGTCCTGCGCCGCGACCCCCGTGCGGTCGACCTGCTGGTGCATTGGTTGCACAGTGTGACCGCATCCGGGTAACCCTCTGGGCGCGCTATCTGCTGGCTGGTCGTTGACCCTGCTCGGTTCACGTTCGCGAACCGGTGGTTCGGTTGGTGGCAACTCCTGACACCCGAAGCCGACGGGTCCACTTCTCCACCTCGACCACGGTGGCCGTCACGAGGGCTAGCAGCAGTGCAAGTCCCCATTGCGCACCGTTCAAGGCTGAGGTGCCAAGCAGCGGTTGGAGTACCTCCCAGTCAACAGCGAGCCAGGTCAGGGCGAAGGGAACGGCGAGCCAGAGGAAGTACGGCAGATAGGGGCCGTGCCAGCCGGGTGTGGTGTCGCGTCTGAGCGCTGCGGCCAACATCACCGTCGACCAGCCCATGACCGCGAAGGTCATCGTCTGTGCGTCCGCCGTGCCGGCGCCCATCCGGGAGGCGAGCCAGAAAGCGAAGATCCCGACTCCGCCCTGGATGACTCCGAATGTGAGCCAACGCGGCAGCGTTGCTGAATTGAGTATCGGGACCTTCGGGTCCCGCGGGGGCGCATCCATGATGCCGTCTTCCACGGTGTCGCTTGAAATGGCGATAGCCGGGAAGAGGCCTATCAGGAAGGTAACGAACAGCAGCTGCACCGCCGTGAGTGCGTTGCCGGAATTAATGTTGAAGATGCTGGCGAGCAGCATCAATGCGAGCACGCCGAACAGTCCCGTCATGACATATCGGATCTGTGCGGAGATCTTGCCGTAGATGTCCCGCCCCAGTTCGACGGCGTGGACCAGCGTGGCGAAGTTGTTGTCCGTCAGGACCATGCGGGCCGCCTGTTTTGAGACTTCCGAACCGCTACCCATCGCAACACCGATGTCGGCCTTCTTCAGGGCAGCGGCGTCGTTCACGGCGTCCCCGGTCATCGCCACAATCTGGCCGGCATCCTGCATGACCGTCACGAGCCGCAACTTGTCCTGCGGCGAGACGCGCCCGAAAACGTGCAAACGGGGAAGCTGGGCATGTAACTGGGCGTCAGACATGGCCTCGAATTCCGGCCCCGTCACAACCCCAGGCCCAAGGCCCAGGTCGTCAGCGATTGCTTTGGCCGTGACCGCGTGGTCGCCCGTGATCATCCGGACGTCGATGCCGGCGTGAAGTGCAACCCGGATGGCGTCTTTGGCGGCCGGTCGCAGCGGATCGATGATCCCCACCAGGGCAACGAAGGTCAGATTCGTCGTCGCGGTCATCGGGTCCGCTGTCACAGCCTCGATGTCCTCGACCGCCATCTCTCGGTAGGCGAAGGACATCACACGAAGGCCCTGCCGCGCGAGTTCGGCATTTGCCTCGCGCAGTTGCTCGACGACTTCGTCGATGGGGACGATTGCATCTCCCCACATCGCATGGCTGCAACGGTCGAGTAGGACGTCGCGTGCACCTTTGACCAACCCGATCAGGGCGTCCGGGCCGTCGTCGGTCAACGGCGCCACGTGGAAGGTGGCCATGAACTTGTACGTCGAATCGAAGGGAACCAAGGCTACGCGAGGGTATTCCCGTCGACTCACGTCAGCGTCGACGCCCATCTTGGCGGCGAGCACAACCAGTGCGAGTTCCGTTGGATCGCCTATGACAGTGCCGTCTTCCCGCACCGAGGCGTCGCTGCACAGTGTCAGCCCGTAGCCCAGAGCCGTGAAGTCGGGATGGGAGGTGCCTGCAGCATGCAAGATGTGGCCGGATGTGGAGTAGCCCTCACCGGTTACCTTGAACCATTGACCGCCGCCGCACATCGACACCGCGGTCATCATGTCCATGGTCAACGTGCCGGTCTTGTCCGAGTTGATGGCGCTGACCGAACCGAGCGTCTCCACGTCCGTGAGGTTGCGAACGACGGCCTTGGCCTTGGCCAAGCGTTGGGCGCCGTACGACAGCATGGCGTTGAGGAAGGTCGGCAGCCCGGAAGGAATCGACGAGATCGCCGTGGCGATGGCAACCAACATGATCGCGTTGGCATCCAAACCCCGCAGGATGCCGACGACGATGATGAAGGCGACAGCCACGAGACACACGACGGCGAGGCGTACGGTCAACTGTCGAAGTTCCCGCTGCAGCGGCGACGTGGCACTCGTCACCTCGGCGAGCATCGAGGCGATCCTGCCCATTTCGGTGTCGAGGCCCGTGGCGACCACGATTGCTTCCGCGCTGCCACGGGTTATGGATGTGTTCTGGAAGACAACGCTGCCGCGGTCGCCCAGCGCGGCGTTGACGTCGGCTACCGGCGCGGCATCCTTGATCACCGGTGCGCTCTCACCGGTCAGAGCACTCTCGATCACTTCCAGGCTGGCCGATGTGAGCAGACGAGCATCGGCGGGGACGAGGTCTCCGGCCTCCAGCAGCAGGATGTCCCCCGCCACCAGATCGGCGGCAGGGATGAGCTGAGCAGTGCCGTCACGCTTCACCCGTGCGGACGGTGCGTTGAGCGACTCCAATGCGGCCACACTGCTGCGGGCCTTGGCTTCCTGCCGGGCGCCCATCGCGACGTTGAGGACGACGAGCAGCGTCACCAGCACCGCCGTCTCGGGCTGATTGGCGATCACGCACACCCCGATGAGCACGGTGAGCAGCACGGTCATGGGATCCTGCCACTGCTTGAGCACGAGCTGCCAGAGAGTTGGCTGAGGCGGGGCCGGCAACACGTTCGGCCCGTCAACACGCAGGCGTTCGTCCGCCGTGACCGTGCTCAGCCCGTTCTGTGGATCGGAGTCGAAGGCGGAGATCGCATCGCTCGCCGGCAGGGCGAACCATGGCGTCTGCGTGTTCTCCACCGACTCGGTCGCAGCGTTCATCGGTCCTCCGAATCACCAGTGTCATCGCCCTCGCCATGCCTGGCCAACCATCAACTCGCACTCGTACCCCCCAGCCAACCACTTCGTGATCGACTACACACCCAGGTGCGGATATTCCGGGTCGTCCCCGTAAGGGGTGTTCAGGCGGGTCGTTCAACTCGTAGGATCGCGGCATTCGTCCGCAGTTTCGATCGACCACCTCGGGAGTCCAGATGCCGCACTCTGTACGTGCCTCGATCAAGCTGGGTCCGCTGGTGGGTGTCGCACTGGCCGCCTCGCTGGTGCTGACCGCCTGCTCCGCAGGCACGACGAGCGGCGGATCGAGCCAGTCGGCACCGAACTCTGAAGTCGCGACACCGTCATCGCCCACCGGGAACGCAGACTCGGCCACCCGCGCTTCCATTGAGAAGACGGCCCAAGGCGTGATGGACAAGTACAAACTCAAGGCCTTGATCATTCGGGTCACGAAGGATGGTCAGGACGTGTATACGGCTGCTCGGGGCGAGACCATGACCGGGGTCCCCGCGACCACGGCGATGCACTTTCGCAGCGGCGCTTTCGGATTCATGTACATCGGTGAGATCTTCGCGAAGCTTGTCGACGCCAAGAAGGTGTCTCTCGATCAGAAGCTGTCCACCTGGCTTCCTGACTATCCGCGCGCGGATCAGATAACTGTCAAGAATCTGCTGAACATGACATCCGGCTATGCCGACTACGTCTATCAGCCGGCGGTGTCCGATGGCGTCTACCTCAATCCATTTCGTCAGTGGACGGATGACGAACTGATCGCTGTCGGCCTCAAGGGCCCTGAACAGTTCCCGCCAGGCACGAACTGGGGATACAGCCATACCAACTACGTGATCCTCGCCCGAGTACTTGAAAAGATCACAGGCAAGTCCATGACCGACGTGATGTCCGAGTACGTGCTCGAGCCCATGAAGCTCACCCAGACCGGAAGTAACGGTGGGACACCTGCCATCCCGGAACCCACACTGCACGCGTTCACCTCCGAGCGCGCCGAGTACTTCAAGCTGCCCGCCAACAGTCCCTTCTATGAGGAGGCCACGTACTGGAACCCGTCATGGACAACCGCAAAAGGCGCTGTCGTGACGACAGACATAACGGACATGACGACGTCGATGGAGATCGTCGGGTCGGGTTCCCAGGTTTCCAAGGAGATGTACGAAGCACAGACCGGTCCGAATCTGGTCGGTTTCGGCACGAAGGACCCGACGGGGGCCTGCACGGCATGTCGGCAGAACACTGCGGAGATGTCCTACGGACTCGGGGTTTGGCGGCTCGGTTCCTGGCTGGCCCAGAATGCCAGCTTCGCTGGGCTTGCTTCGACCAGTGGGTACTTGCCGTCGCAGAAGCTGACAGTTTCGGTCGCCATGACCTACACGCCCGATGCTTTCAAGGATGCGGCCGCCTACGGCGCCTCCAGCTGGTCGACCTTCGCGGCCCTGGCAGAAGCAGTCGCACCTGGACAGGCCCCTCGTAAGGCCGCGACGTAGCCATCCGCTGACCCCTCTGAAGGCGGTCCGGAGGACCGATCGAGGCACTGCCCACCGGCGCACCGAGCGGGGCGCTTGCAACGCGCTATCACATTCACGATGCTGCCCTTATGGACTTCTTCGCCTCGTTTCTCGATTCAGTGCCGGGCTGGATCAGACTCCTCCTGGCGGTGGCCATCACCGTCGGTGTGACCCTGACCTGCGTTGTCGTGTTCCACACGCGCATCCTGGAAATGAACGATGACGACGAGGAAAACGACAACGACAGTAAGGACGGCAAGGATGATGCGGCGGGTGAGGTTGGCGGGCAGAGTGCCGCCAACGTGGACCCCGAAGTGCTGGGCACGGCTAGCACCCAGGACTCGGACGAAGATGAGGACGAGGGCGACTCGGAGCTGCCGAAGCCTCCGGCCAGCCACGTTCTAGCTGGGCGCGTGATATCGCTCGTCGGAGTTGCGTTCGTCTTCCTCTTCGCATTCTGCGTCAACAACTTCTGGACCAACAACCACGACGCGCGCACCGCGGTGGAGAGCGAACTGGCCGACTTGACTCGGATTTCCGCATTGGCGCAGGGCGTGGGTGGCCCCGCCCAGCAACAGATTGAGGACGCTCTGTCCGAGTACCGTCGGTCGATAACGGCGCAGGAATGGCCCCTGATGCGGGCTGCAGATACCAACGCGGCGAGCAGACAACATGAGAAAGCGGCCTTGGGGGTTGCCCTGGCCGTTCAGAAGGCCGGCAACGCTGGCGCTGAGAAATCGATGGAATGGTCCGGCATCACCAAGGCCGTGGACGACATGCTGAACCAGGGCAGGACACGCGCCACCAGCCTGCCACCGCCAGCCGCCCCTGGAGTCGTCAGCCTGATCTTCATTCTTGGCATCACCAACCTTGGATTGACCACCGCATATCAGCCGGCCCGGCTGAGTCAGAACCTGTTCTTGATGGCGACGATGGCCGCCATCACGGCCCTGATGTTCTTCATCGTGGTGGAAGCGAGCAATCCGTACGTGGGTGATGGCGGGATACCTTCCAGCCTGTTCTCGCCGTAGCCCCAGCCCTGTGCTGCGTGACGCAGCCCCGCGCGAGTTGGCGTGGCCGCCCGCCGTTCGTCGGCATCGACGTCACGGATGCGTCGAGCTTTGAGCTCTCGTCCTCAGTCGGGCAGTGGTGTTGCGTGGAACAGACAAATGCGCCATGTGCCGTCATGTCTGCGAAGTCCGAACGACGCTGGCGCGACGATCGTCTGCGCCACCCCGTCGAGCAGATAGGTCTGTTCCAAGATCGCCGTGACGAACGCGGTATCACCCACGATGTCCTCGTGTACCTCGGTCAGCCGTGAACTGAGGTCGCTAAGGCCCTCGAGCAGGTCGCGAACGTAGTCGGTGAGCTCCTGCTTGCCGTACAGCCAGGCGCGACTCACTTCATCGATTCCCGCCGCATTGTCGCTCAACAGCGTCAGGACGCCCTCGTCATCGCCCGCCGCCAAGGCGGACAGGAACTCCTCCAACGCCTGAACCGGTCCACTGCTCATCCGTTACACCTCCATCGTCCGCAACCGAGCCTACTCGAATGGACTCGGGTCGCCGGCTCCTCGACGCACGATGACTGCCGCACCGCCGGTGAGGTCGATGACCGTCGTGGGTTCGACCTGGCACTCCCCCGCATCCACTACTGCATCAACCGTATGGCCCAACTCCTCCTGAACCTCCCAGCCCTGGGACATCGGCACCTCCTGACCTGGCAGGATCAGGGTGCTCGACATCAGCGGCTCCCCCAGCTCCGTCACGATCGCCTGCGCCAGAGGGCTCGCCGGTATCCGGGCGCCGACGGTGCGTTTCTTCGGGTGCACGAGGCGACGTGGCACTTCGCGGGTCGCCGGCAGGATGAACGTGTAGCGCCCGGGCGTCGCGGCTTTCACCGCCCGGAAGACCGGATTGCTCAACTGGACGAATTGGCTCAGTTGGCCCAGATCGTGACACACGAGTGTGAAGTGGTGTTTGTCATCGAGATGTCGGATCTCCTTGATTCGTTGTACGCCGGCCACGTTGCCAAGTTGGCAACCCAAGGCATAGCCCGAATCAGTCGGGTAGGCGATCAGGGCTCCGGAGCGCAGCATCTCCACGATCTTCTGCACGGAGCGTGGCTGCGGATCCTCGGGATGAACCTCGAAGTATCTGGCCACGCCGACAGCGTAGTACCGCCTCGGGGTCATGGTGATCCCGTCCGGATGCGGACGTTGCGGGCGGGATCGTCGTCGCGCACACGACGAGACGCCTCCCCGTACGAATGGGGAGGCGTCTGGCCGTTCAGCGTTGTCGGCCTACTTCTGTTGGACGAAGCGCAGAACGACTGTCGGCGAGGTGCCGGCGACATTCACCGCGGCGATCTGAACCTCGTAGGTCTTGCCCTTGGTCAGGCGCCGAATGGTGATCTCGGGATTGGCATTCTCCCGCAGGGTTCGGGTGTCGGGAACCGACATCGTCTCGGTACGACTTGCTCCCACCTGCCCGACCTTGATCGTGTACTTGACCGGGGCACCGCCCATGGATGCCGGTGGCAGCCACGTGACGGTTGCGCTACCGGGCTCCGGGAAGCCGGAGATCCGCGGGCTGCGGATCGGACCAGGGGCGCTGGGCTGCCGGAAGGCCAGCGTGGCAATATCGCCCTGGCCCGAGGCGTTCACCGCGGCAATCTGCACCCGGTAGTTCGCCCCCTTGACCCGATTCGTGTACGACTGGGAGGTCGATGCGGTCGGGTTCCACGGCCCGAACGATGTGGTCGAATTGGGCGCCGAGATTCTCGTTCTGTATCCCGTGATCGGCAATCCTCCGTTGCTCGCCGGCGGGGACCAGGCGAGGTTCACGCTGGTTCCGGTCGGGAAGCTGGAAACGCGGGGGTTTCGGGGCGCGGTCGGAGGCCGCGGCTGGGTGAAGTTCACCGCTGAGATCGGCCCCATCCCCTGTCCATTGACCGCCCCGACCTGCACGATGTACCGGGCGCCGGGCACAAGGTTGTTCAGGGTGCGCGTCGTGGCGGTGCCATTGACCCATGTGCCCATCCGAGACGAGTTCGGGTCGGAGTAACGCATGCGGTACCCGGTGATGGGCAGGCCCCCGCTCGGGGTGGGCGGAAGCCATGTCACTACCGCGCTACGAGGGCTCGGGAACGACTGGATTCGCAGGTTGCGAACAGGCGGCGGTGCTGCCGCCTGGGTGAACTGGAAGTTGGCGATCGCGCCGAGTCCGGCCGCGTTCTTGGCCAGGATCTGCACCTTGTAGACGGCGCCGCGGTTCAGTGGGCCGAACACCATGGAGGCGGTCGGGGTCGGCTGCCACGGTCCGAAGACCGAGGAACCAGGCCCCGAGATACGTGCCAGGTAGCCGGTGACTGGGGAGCCGCCGGTGGACGCCGGGGCCGACCAGGCGATCGTTGCCTGCCCGGCTGCAGGGAATAGGGCGACCCTTGGGTTGAGTGGTGCACTTGGCACCGTGCGGGGTACGACGGCCTCAGAGGCGGCCGACACAGGAGAGTTACCCACCGCGTTCGTCGCGACCGCCGTGAAGGTGTAACGGGTGCCGTTGGCGAGGCCCGTCACCACGCAACTCGGGGTGGTTGTGGCGACACAGGTGCGGGCGCCCGGGTTGGACGTGACGGTGTAGCGCACGATGGGACTGCCCCCGTTGTAGAAGGGCAACTGCCACGACACCTTGGCCGTGGTGTTTCCAGGGGTGGCGACGAGGCTGCGCGGCGGCGTGGGTGTGGTCGCCGGTGTACCCGGTACCACGGAAGATGGTTTCCCAGCTCCGGCCGCGTTCACCGCCCTGACCGCGAAGCGGTACGTGGTGCCGTTGGACAGACCCGTCACGACGATGGGCGACGTCTTGGACGCCGGGGTTACCGGGGTCCAGGACCCGCCGCCGTTGATCGAATACTGGTAGTTGGTGATGTTCGACCAGCCGTTGTACACCGGCGGAGTGAAGCTCAAGGTCATCCGACCATCGCCTCGCGTGGCCACCAGGTCAGTGGGCGCATTCGGGGTCGTGATGTATAGGAATGCGTTGGTCTTGGTGACTGTTCCCTCGGTCGTCGTGATCGTGATGTTCACCGGGCCTGCGGCCGCCTGCGGCGGGGCGTTGACGGAGATGAAACTGCCGTCGAACTCGACGACGTTCAAAGCCTCCTCCGTCCCGACCAGCACCGAGGTGATCCCGGTCAGTCCCGAGCCGTTGATCTCGACATCAAGGCCGCCATCGAGGGTGTCCACCGTCGGGTCCACCGTTGTGATGACGGGCGCCTCAGCCGGCGTGACGGGCGCGGCCGGGGTCAGCGCGACAGGTGAAGCCACGGCTGGGGTCGGCGGGGCGGCGCCCGCGGCTGCGCTTCCTAGTCCGATGGCCGCGGCGGCGGCAAACGACACTGTTACCAAGCGCACGAGCGTGCTCGCTCTCATTGAACCCATCCCCAATGCTGCTCACGGACGGATGCCGCACCGGCCATTCGTCACCGTCAGGCGTCGAATCGACACCTACTGTCATTATCGTCCGGAGGAAGCGGGAATCACAGAGGTCCGAGCACCCAATCTTCAGCGACAGCGGCCATATGTGTGAGGCAGGTCACATGGTGGCTGCCGAGCCAGCGGTATACAGCAGACGACCCCGGAATCGGCAGGGAGCCGGAGTGAACATCAACCTGATCGGCATGCGCGGCGTCGGCAAATCCAATGTCGCCCGACGACTCTCGGTGATGGCGAAGATGCCCGTGATGTCCACGGATGCGCTCGTCCAATACGAGACGGGGAGAACCGTCGTGGAGTTCGTCGCCGATCATGGCGGCGATTGGCGACCCTTTCGCGATCTTGAGTATCACGTCCTGGGGAAACTGGCGGCCATGGATGGGCTGATCATCGACTGCGGCGGCGGCATCGTGGTGGATCTGGGCCCGGACGGCGTGGAGATCTACAGCGAGCGGAAAGTACGCCGGATGCGCGCTATCGGCCCTGTGGTGTGGCTCCAGGGGGATATCGAGCGGCTCGCGGCCAAGTCCGAGGCCGACCCTGCCCGGCCATCTCTGCACGCGAGCAGAACTGCGATCGAGATCATGGAGCGGCGTCGCCCCTGGTACGAGCACGCTGCCGACCATCGCGTTTTCGTTCACCAGGGCATGCGCCAAGCGGTCGCCGAGGAACTCGCGCTCAAGTTCCGGCTCACTGAGCCAACCGACTGACAACGAACGGTACGGCTAGGCCAACACCCGGACGGTCGATGGCCCATCAAGCCTGGCGCGGCGTATCTCTAGCCGCTCGGGCACCCTCTCCTTCAACTCTCGGACGTGACTGACGATGCCCACCGCCCGACCCCTGCCGCGCAGCCCGTCGATGATGTCCAGCACCTCGTCCAGGGTGTCGGCATCCAACGAACCGAAACCTTCGTCCACGAAAAGCGTCTCCAGAGTGGCGCCGCCTGCCTCCGCCTGGACGACGTCTGCCAGCCCGAGGGCCAGTGCAAGCGAGGTGTAGAACGTCTCACCGCCTGAGAGCGACTTAGGGCTGCGTTCCACCCCGGTGTGTCGGTCCATGACTGTGAGACCCAACCCCACTCGTTCGTTCTTGGCCGCCGGCGCCTCCGACCTGCGCAGTTCGTAACGCCCGCCGGCGATGGTGGCGAGTCGGACGTTCGCAGCCGTGATCACCAAGTTGAACCAGTAGCGCAGCACGTAGGTCGTCAGCGTCATCCGACGGTTACCCGCCTGTCCGCGCACCAACTTGTCAAGATCGATCAACGGCGCATCGGTAGTCGCGGAGCGCTGCCAGGTCTCCGCCGCAACCTTCGCGTTGGAACTGAGCTCCACGAAGCGTTTCGCGCGTTCGGTGTCGTTGGTGTGCCGGAGTCTGATCTGGTCCAACTCATGCTGACCCTGTGTGGCCGCCGCAGTTGCTGCGGCCTCGTCGGTCATCAGGTCCTCGAGTTTCGCCGTGCCCATGCCTTCGAACTCCGGGGAGGATAGTTGTTCCGCCAGGGATGCGGCCCTCACCTGATACTCCCGAACCTCTCGGCGGAGTTGGTGGAGCTCGATCACGGGGAGTATCGCGGCATTGACCTCGTCCAGATCGTCGATCCCCGCCTCCCGGGCGTGGGCGGCCAGAGTGCTCTCGGCGTCGGACTGGTGACGCTCCGCCGTCCTCAATGCCGACAAGGCACTGGCCAAAGCGCGCATGTCCGACGCCTCTTGCTCCAACGAGCGCATCCGTTCGGAGACTGAGTTGAAATGCATGGCCGCTTCGGTTACCCGGCGTTCGTCATCCCCCAATTCGCTGGCGTCGCGTTCGTTCTTGGCCTCCCGGGCGATAACTTCCTCGCCGATCGAGGCAAGAGCCTCCTCGGTCTCGGCCCGTTCTGTAGAGATGGCCCTCTGTTCGGCTCGGAGCAGGGCCAGCTGCTTCTCCGCCTCGCGTGCGGCTTCGACCCGTCGCTCGGCCGCCGCCACCAGAGCCACCGCCGTATCCGGCGTCTGGCCACCTGCCTGGGACTCGGCGACCTGCAGGGCAGCCTCGACCGAACGGCGGACGTCTTCCGCGTTGCTGCGTTCACGAAGGGCGCGGGTGACGCGTTCCGCAGCCTGATCGATGTCTGACGCGGTGACGCGCACATCCGCGTGCACCGGGGCCGCAGGGTGTGGATGTTCGGCCGACCCGCAGACCGCACACGGCTGACCGTCGACAAGCAGCGCGGCCAGTTCGCCGGTCATGCCCTGAATGCGCGCCTCTTGCATTCTCTGCAACGCGTCGACAGCAGCCTGATGCCCGTCGATCCGCTCCTGGGAGGCGGCGATCGCGGCGGCCGCCAGCGGGCGCAGTCGCTGGACCTCGCCGACGGACTCGGCCTGCATTCGACACCTGGCGAGGTCCGACTCCGCCAGAGGCAATGCCGCCGCCTCCTCCGAAGTTCCCTCGATCTGAGACGTCACACCTTCCGCGCGCTCCTTCAACTGCGTATGCCGTTGGTGAAGTGACTGCATGCGATCCCGCATGTCCTCGATCGTTGCCTTCTCGGAGGCCACTCTCTGTCGCCGCGCGGGAATCACTGCCTCGAGTTCGGACAGGTGACCCAACTGGGCGGCGTTCTGTGCCACCTCACGAGCTGCCTGTTCCAGGTCGGATCCGTCTCCCACCGGAATCGGGCACTGGCGAGAATTGGCGTTGGAAACCAAGTCTTCGACCAAGGTGCGCGCGATCGCAGTACTGGCGGCCGCCTCCGCGGCCAAGTCGCGCAGTGGTCGCAGCACTTCGGCGGTCTCCGCGCGTTCGAGCCGCGCGACGTCCTGCTGATGCTTGTCGTTCGACAAGTCCAGATCGCGCTTGTCACCTTTGAGACCTTCCCATCGGCGCATCACGGTGCGCCTCTTCCGGGCCGCATCCATTCGCCGCTCGAGATGGGCCTGCCGTTCCACGGAGGAGGCCAACGCCTCACCCGACACGCGAGCTGCGGCCTCCAGTTGTTCTTCGTGGGCCGCCAAGTCGACGAGAAGAGTGCTCGACTCGGGCGTCCATTCACCAGACACTTCCGCGGTCGCCGCACCGGCCTCGGCGGCGACCGCAAGCAGTCGTCGGATCTCGTTCAACTGCCGCTCTGAGTCGGCACGCACCTGCTTAGCGCGAGTCTGCAACTCGGCGGCGATGGCGTCGTACCGCTCGGCGTCGAAAAGCCGGGTCAGGACGCGTCGCCGTTCGTCGTCGTCAGCCCGCAGGAAGCGGGCAAATTCACCTTGTGGCAGAACGACCTGCATGAACTGATCCCGACTCAAGCCGACTTCACGCCGAACGATGTCAGCGACTTCGGCATGGGCGGAGCTCAGCAACTGCCACCCGTCGGTGTGCGAGTGCCCGAACAGCTTCACCTGGTGCTTCTCGGTGGTTGTTCCGGTGCCACGCCTCTTCGGCCGCTCGTGCTGCGGCGTTCGCAGGATTCTGAACCGGCGGCCGGAGGCGCTGAACTCCAGCTCGACCGATGGCGTTGCGTGGGAATCGAAGTCCGAGTGGAGTCGCGACTTGGCGGCCGCCTCACCCGCGATATCGCCGTACAGGGCAAACGTGATGGCGTCCAGGATCGTCGACTTCCCCGACCCGGTCGGCCCTTCGAAGAGGAAGAGGCCACTCTCGGTGAGTCTGTCGAAGTCGATCTGTTGTGGCTGGACGAAAGGGCCGATGGCTTCGAGCCGAAGCGAGTGCAGGCGCATCTACCCGGCCCTCCTTCGTCGGTCGAGCTCCTCCACAACGCTGCGGACGAGATCCTCGACCTGATCCTGCGGCTCCGAACCGGTGACGTACTCGACGAATCTGGAGGTGATCTCAACGGGATCCGTGACGTTCTTGAGTCCCTCGAGGTCGGCGTCGCCGTCGATGAGATGCACGTCGGGGGCGAAGTCAAGCGCGATTGTGTGCGGCCACACCTCGCGCAGCCGTTCCATCGGTGACTCTGGCCTATCGGGATCTGTCAGGACGACCTTCACCCAGGCATTCGCCAACTCCGCCAAGTCCGTGTCCGCTCGGCCCAGCAGTTCGGCGAGCCGGCCCTCCACCTGGCGCAAGGGCCTGGGGACCGGGGTGGGTATCTGGTCGACCTGGGCCTTGCCCGCTGAGTCCAACTCGACCAGTGACACTGACTTGACGTGATCGCGCTCGGAGAACGAGAAGGCGATGGGCGAACCGCTGTAAGCCAAGCGAGTACTGCTCCCGGCCAGCCGAACCTGTTGAGGTCGATGAAGGTGTCCGAGTGCCGCGTACGACACCCCCTCGAAAACTCCTGCGGGCGCATCGCCGACGCCACCCACGGAGATGTCCCGTTCGGACTCGGTGAGCTCACCTCCGGTGATGAACGCATGGGCGGCCACCACCGTCCGCTGCAGGCCACGGCTCGCAGCATCCGCTGCGATGCGCTCAACGGCCGCCCGCAACACCTCCTCATGGGATCGACCAGTCCCGAATTCCTCCCGAACAGCGTCCGGTTCCAGGTAGGGAATGCCATAGAAACCCACGTCGCCGTCGGCATCGCTCAGGACCACCGGGGTCTCGATGTCGCTGGTGTCCGCACGCAGATGAATCCCTGCCTGAGAGAACACTGCGCTTCCGTAGCGCAGCCGAACGGGGCTGTCATGGTTGCCCGAGATCAGCACGAGTGGGATACCAGAAGCCGCGAATGACGCCACGGCGCGGTCAAGCACAGCCACTGCCTCCGACGACGGCACGGCGCGGTCGTACACGTCACCTGAGACGACAACAACGTCTACCTCGACTCGTTGCGCTAGGTCGAGTAGCCACTGAAGGAAGTCCCTCTGATAGGTGAGTAGATCGACATTGAGCAATCGCCGTCCGAGGTGCCAGTCGGATGTGTGGATGAACCGCACGGCCACGTCCTCACTTACTCGTCGGTGATTCACTTCCGGATCTGCTTGGCGCCGCGAACAGCGTGGCGCCCAGCAACACCCTGGGACCCGAGAGGACCGTCGTGCCCGAGTGAACAGTCGTGCCCAAGCGAACTGTCGGGCGCGAGAGAACTGGAGGGTCTCCCTGTCTGACACGAGGCTAACCGGATGCTCCGACAGAACAGGTTCGGCGCGCTGTCGTGGCGACATTCCGTCGAAACCGTGCCAAGGGAGGACGACGATGAGCGTGGCGGTGTTCCACTAACGAAGCTCGTAGGGTCATGATGGTTGCATGTTTGATCTTTTCAACGGTCTGCCCGTTCATCCATTGGTGGTTCACGCCGCTGTCGTCTTCATCCCGTTGACGCTTCTCGGGATCATCCTGATCTCAGTCAAACGCTCGTGGCGCAAGTCGCTCGGGTGGTGGGTAGTGCTGTTGGCGTTCGTGTCAGTTGGTTTCTCCGTGGCGGCCAAGGAATCGGGCGAGCGTCTGGCGCTGCGGGTTGGGCTGCCGGAACAACATGCCGAACTCGGCGACACCCTGCCCATTTTCGCCGGCCTGATGTTCCTCGCCGTCCTGGCCCTGGTGCTCGCCGACCGTTACACCACGTACCGGGCCGAGTCCAAGGCTGCGGCAGCCCCATCGGCCGAGACCGCTGGCTCGACGGAGAGCCCGCAGGACAAGCGTTCGGTGCTCGTCACGGTGCTGGCGATCATCGCGATTCTCATCGGCATCGTGGCGACCTTCCAGACCTACCGTGTGGGCGACACCGGCGCCAAGGCCGTATGGGCGTCCGTGTTGGCGAAGAGCAGCAGTTCGACGACCGGAGAAGGCACCAGCCCGACCCCCAGCGCGTCGACCAGCAGCGGCACAGGCAGCGAGTCGGCCAGCCCCTCGTCGTCGGCATCGGCATCCGGGACAGGCTCTCCGTCTGCATCACCATCGGGCACCACGGCCAGCTACACGCTCGCCCAGGTGAAGACGCACAACACCGCGGCGGACTGCTGGACCGCGGTCGACGGCAAGGTCTACAACGTGACGAAGTGGGAGGACCAACACCCTGGGGGTTCCGCGAACATCATCAGCATGTGCGGGACCGATGGCACCGCCGCCTTCAAAGGACAGCACGACAGCAAGCCGCGCCCCAACAACGAACTCGCGAACTTCCAAATCGGGGTACTCGCGTCCTGAACCACGCCCAACCTGGCGGAACTCCGCCGACCAAGGAGCGTGACGCGCAGTGGGACGGGCTGATCGCCGAGTTGGGAGTCCGGAGGATGGACCCCCGGTAGGGCTCTGACATGCTGGAATCTTGTTGCCAGGAAAGACGATCAAAGGAGAACACATGAATCCCTTGGCGGGAAGCATGAAACTCTCGCTCGTCTGCGTGGCCGCCGCAGGGACACTCTTGCTGGCTGGCTGCACGAGCAGTGCCTCGACGAGCTCCTCCGCGAGCCCGAGTGCGACCACGGCCTCTGCAAGCGCTTCAACAGAGGCAGAGCAGAGCGGCACACCGATAGAGGAACCGACCACGTCGGATGCCCCGACCCGTTCGGGCAGCGCCTCAACCTCAGCCGCGGACTCCGCTTCAGGGACGACGACCACGGACGGACCCTCAGACGACTCTGCCGACGGTGTGGATGCGTTCTGCGTGGCCGCCGCCGACTGGGCCAACTCCCCCGCACGGGTGGAGTTCCAGACGGCCATCGCCGATGGCGACACGGCGGCCGCGAAGGCCGCTTTGTCGGACTACGCAGGCGCCACCTCCAGTCTGGGCACCGCCGTGCCGGTTGGCGCACCGGCCAGTCTCAAGTCGGCAATCGAGAATCTGTCCGGGGCGCTGGCGAATGCCCAGGGGCAAACCACCATCGGTCCGGCCCAGGCGCAGGAGATCCTGTCTGCGAAGGCGCCGATCGACGACTACGTGTCCCAAACGTGCAGATGATCCTCTGACGATCTTCTGACGGGAACATTCACTAGGATGGGGTTGTGAACCCACAGCCGAGCAAGCCGCCCTTCACCACCGTCACCGACGACGCCCTCGGCGATCACGACGCAGTCGATCTCATCGCCGCCCTGCAGGCGGGCAGCGTTCATCCTGATGAGTTGACGAGCGCGGCGATGGCACGCGCCGAGCGGGCGCAAGAGACCCTCAATGCGGTGGTGAACTGGGTTCCCAACCCTTCGCCCAGACCGGGACCATTCTCGGGCGTCCCATCCTTCGTGAAGGACAATGAGGACGTCGCCGGAATCCCCACTCTGGAAGGGTCCCGGGCGGTTCCCAACGTGCCGATGGACAAGAACTCCGAGTTCGTGGACCACTACCTGGCGTTGGGCTTCACCGTTCTCGGCAAGTCGACCTTGCCCGAGTTCGGCTTGACCGCGACAACTGAACCGCTACTCACAGGCCCGACGCGCAACCCTTGGAACACCGACCACTCGACCGGCGGGTCCTCTGGTGGCGCCTCCGCGCTGGTGGCAGCCGGCGTCACTCCGATCGCCCATGCCAACGATGGCGGCGGATCAATTCGGATTCCGGCATCCTGCTGCGGCCTGGTCGGCCTCAAGCCTTCGCGTGGCCGGGTGGTGAACAAGGAGGACGCCGAGAACTTGCCGGTGGCCATCACCGCGAACGGGGTCGTGACACGGTCCGTGCGCGATACGGCGCTGTTCTACAGCGAACTCGAGAAGGTCCACAGCACCCTGCCACCGATCGGTCACGTCACCCATCCGGACGCCAGGCGGCTGCGCATCGGGGTCGTACTGCAGGGCATGGCAGGCTTCCCCGTCGCCGAGAATGTGCAGGATGCGGTTCGGGAGACGGCCCGGACGTGCGAACGGCTGGGTCATAACGTGGAGGAACTCGCCTTCCCCTTCGATGAGCAGTTCGGGCGTGACTTCCTCCGCTACTGGGCTGCGCTCGCTTTCGCCTTGCAGTACGGAGGCAAGCGGCTTTTCGGGGAGGGTTTCGACCGCAGCCAGCTGGAGCCCCTGACCCTGGGGCTGGGTCGGTACTTCCGTACGGTCGCGTTTCGAACCCCGACCACGCTGCGCCGGCTCCGGCAGTTCGGCGATGAGTACGAGAACCTCTTCAACTCCTATGACATCGTGCTGTCCCCGGTGCTCTCCCACACGCCGCCCCCGATCGGGTACCTCTCTCCCGCCCTCGACTTCAATACGCACGTCGTCCGACTGCTGCGGTATGCCTCCTTCACCGCGGTGCAGAACGTCTCTGGCGCACCGGCGATCTCACTACCACGGGGTTTCAGCGAGGATGGTCTTCCCATCGGGGTGCAGGCAG
>CAYMPK010000015.1:0-22653 GCA_964392145.1 uncultured Actinomycetes bacterium
GCTGGCGGCGGCCTGGCTGCGGGTCCCGCTCCAGCTCCCGATGATCCGGTGGGCACTTGCCTCTCCGACCAGGTGATGGCATCCGGGCGCTGTTGACTCACCCGACACCCCGCGGCACCCTGTGTATGTCGCCGACCACCGATGACCACTCCACATCATCTGCCGACCACCTCCAGCCAGCGAAGGATCCCAATGCCTGACAACACCCAAGTACCCACTCCGGACAGCGACGCGGCGGGCGGTGATGGCTGCCCGGTGCGCCATGTCGGAGGCACCTCCAACCGTGACTGGTGGCCCGACCAACTGGACTTGAAGGTCCTGCAGCAGAACCCGGCGATGGCGGACCCGATGGGTGCCGACTTCGACTACGCAGCCGAATTCGACACCCTCGACCTCGCGGCGGTGCAAGCGGATCTCGAGGAACTCATGGCGTCCTCCCAGGAGTGGTGGCCCGCCGACTACGGACACTACGGGCCGTTGTTCATAAGAATGGCTTGGCACAGTGCCGGCACCTACCGCATCAGCGATGGTCGAGGTGGGGCTGGTTCCGGAACTCAGCGCTTCGCCCCGCTGAACAGTTGGCCGGACAACGTCAACCTCGACAAGGCCCGAAGGCTGCTGTGGCCGATCAAGCAGAAGTACGGCCGCAAGCTCTCTTGGGCCGACCTCATGGTCTTTGCGGGGAATGTCGCGCTGGAGTCGATGGGATTTCGGACGTTCGGCTTCGGAGGTGGCCGCGAGGACGTCTGGGAACCCGAGGACATCGATTGGGGCACGGAAGCATCGTGGCTCGGCGACGAGCGCTACAGCGGCGACCGGGAGTTGGAGGACCCGCTGGCCGCAGTACAGATGGGCCTCATCTACGTGAATCCGGAGGGGCCCAACGGCAATCCAGACCCTCTGGCCGCGGCGCGCGATATCCGGGAGACCTTCCGCCGGATGGCGATGAACGACGAGGAGACCGTCGCGCTGATCGCCGGCGGGCACACGTTCGGAAAGACCCACGGCGCAGCCGACCCGGACACCTACGTCGGCCGGGAGCCGGAAGCCGCGCCTATCCAACAGATGGGACTCGGTTGGAAGAACAGTTTCGGAACGGGCAACGGGGACGACACGATATCCAGCGGCCTCGAAGGCGCCTGGACGCCGACCCCGGTGGCATGGGACAACAGCTACTTCGAGACCCTCTTCGGCTACGAGTGGGAGAAGACCCAGAGCCCCGCCGGGGCCACCCAGTGGGTTCCGACTGATCCCGCCGCAGCCGACACCGTTCCCGACCCCCAGGACCCGACCAAGAAGCATGCACCGGTCATGTTGACCACCGACCTCGCGCTCCGGGTGGACCCGGCGTACGAGGCGATATCGCGTCGCTTCCTGGAGCACCCGGACGAACTCGCCGACGCCTTTGCCAAGGCGTGGTTCAAGTTGACCCACCGCGACATGGGTCCGATCGCCCGGTACCTCGGACCGCTCGTCCCGGCCGAACCGCAGTTGTGGCAGGACCCGGTTCCCGCGGCGACATACCGTCAGATCGACCCAAGGGACAGCGCTGAGCTCAAGCAGCAACTACTGGATTCCGGGCTGACCGTCTCTCAACTGGTGTCGACTGCATGGGCCTCGGCATCGACCTTCCGCGGGAGCGACAAGCGCGGCGGTGCCAACGGTGCCCGCCTTCAACTGGCTCCGCAGAAGGATTGGGAGGTCAACAACCCAGCAGAGTTGGCGACCGTCCTCGACACCCTCAGGGGAGTCCAGCAGGAATTCAACACTGCCCACGTCGCCAGCGGCGCCCAGGTGTCTCTCGCCGACCTGATCGTTCTGGGTGGCTGTGCCGCAGTGGAACGTGCGGCAGCGCAGGCGGGCGTCGAACTCTCCGTGAGTTTCACGCCCGGACGCACGGACGCGGCACAGGAGCAGACCGACGTGGAGTCTTTCTCCGTGCTTGAACCCACCGTCGACGGCTTCCGCAACTACGGAGGGGAGGGGCTGGGTCGACGCGCAGAGGAGTCACTGATCGATCGCGCGAATCTGCTGACTCTCACAGCACCCGAGTTGACCGTGCTCATCGGCGGTCTCCGCGCACTGAACGCCAACTACCAGCAGTCCCCCCACGGCGTACTGACTGATCGGCCGGGCGTTCTGACCAACGACTTCTTCGTGAACCTGTTGGACATGGCGACCACCTGGGCGCCGACGTCCGAGAGTGAGGAGATCTTCGAGGGTCGGGATCGTGAGACCGGGGCGGTCAAATGGACCGGCACCCGAGTCGATCTCGTCTTCGGCTCCAATTCCCAGCTACGAGCCCTGGCGGAGGTCTACGGCTCGGATGACGCTGTCGACAGTTTCGCCAGGGACTTCGCGGCCGTCTGGGCGAAAGTCATGGACCTCGATCGGTTCGACGTCTCCTGACATCGTGTTGGGGGTAGTGCTCCTGCCCGTGGGACTGTAGGTTGTCCGGCATAGTCGGTCGAGTTGAGGATGGTCCCACCATGAAGAAGGTCGTGTTGGTCGCCGCTGGTGCCCTGAGCGCGCTTTCGTTGGCAGCCTGTGGTTCGGGCGGTGTCAGCGGTGCCGCGTCGAACCTCAGCAGCGCTGCGAGCGCCGCCAAGCAGTCAACTGCGGAGTCCTGCGCCAAGATTCAGACAGCGCTTGACAGCAAGGGTGAGAACGCCGCCGAGTTGAAGACTGAGTTGGAGTCCATCAAGGCAGACGCGCCGCCGGCAGTCGCGGCTGCGATCACAGCTGCCTTGGCCAAGTTGCAGGCGTCCGCATCCGCGTCGGCTTCCGAGGTGCGCGAAAGCGCCTCAGCCGATGCCGCTGCGGTTCGCTCCGAGGTTGCCAGCGTCCTCGTCCCGGTGTGCCAGGCCGCCGGTGTGACGATCAACCCGTCAGGCTCCGCTACCGGCGTCGACTCGGATTCAAATGGGTCGACCACCGGTTCGTCGTCCTCCGATTCGTCGTCATCCTCGGGATCGGCGTCGTATTCACCGTCGTACTCGGATTCGCCGACGGCCACGTCGTCTCCCACCCTGAGACTGCCGACCGGCGCAGAGGCCCCACCCGCGACCGAGTTGGCGCCGCCAACCCAGTAGGGCGGTGACGATCCCAGAACCGCCTATCACCGGGTCGGGTATGGGCAAATGGGTAACCTCGGCCAGCGCCAGGGGTAGCGTCAGTCGGCGAAGCCCAGGTGCACGTGGTCGTGGTGGGTGTCGTCGCTGAAGAACGTCGACGTCGGCGTCAGTTGTACCGGACCGCCGGCTTGGTAAGCGCCCAACGCGACAGCGGAGCGCATTACCTCCTCCACCAAGGGGTAGGTTGCTGGGTCGACCACCGGCCGTCCATCGATCTGCCAGATGTCGATCGCTCGGCCCTTGGGATGGTCGCTGGGTCGATCAGTTCCGAAGACGGCCAACGGATGCCCGGACTCCACCACACTGATCGCCAGTGTGTGTGCAGAAGCCAACTGGTTCAGCGCCGACAGGGCCACTTCTGAGACGGTGCCCGAGCGTATGTCCGCGATGGCGGTGGTAGGTAGGGACAGTCGTGGATTCCTCAATGCTGCCTGCGCCTGCTCGCCGAGGTTCGACGTCTGCGGCTTCGGCTGTGCCGGGTAGACGGCGGTGACGTTCCATCGCGGCGTCGCGGATCTCAGACGTACGTCGAAAGTCGATCCACTGTGGAGGACTCTTCCATCGGGTGAAGTACGCCACTGCTGCGCCACAACGAGGACACTGGCGGAGTCAGCCTGCAGCCCGCCGAACTGGGCGAAGTCCACTGTGGCGGTGGCACTGTCGGCGCCGGTCAGGAAAGGGTTGCCCGGGGTGGCCAATTCCGGGTTCAGCCCGAGCTCGGCGACCCGGGTCCGTGCCGCAACCTCACCCTGCTCTCCCTTGGTCCATGTTCCAAGGGCCTCCACCACTTGGGCGGCGCGCAGTTTCACGTCGGGCTGGATATCGAAGCGGCTCGGCTTCCACGGCGCGGGGACGGGCAGGGCATCCGCAGGGTCCACTGTGGAGGTCCGCGCCGGGGTGCCTCCTGTCGCAGAGGGAGCCAATTTCGGCGGGGCGGACGGGGTCACGTGCCCGCCCGCGTTGGGGTCAACGGCCGAGCAACCCGCGAGAAGGCACACCAGGACGACACCGAGCACGACACCCGGCTGCCATCCTCGGACAGTTCGGCGCACCCACATGTGATCAATCGTGTCACCCGCAGCCCGGTCCCTCCCCTGCCAGCACCCACCCTTCGGTGCAGTCCGCGATATATGAACCTATGTTGTTGACAACAGCACATACTGGTGATTAGCATCGAGTCATGCCCGAGTCGACCGTCCCCTCGCCGGCCGTCCGTGCGCGTCAGTACGCACCCGTCCTCAAGGCGCTCTCAGATGAGAATCGGCTGATGATCATGTTGGCGATCGCTGATCAGGAGTGCACCGTGACCGAGCTGGTGGACATCACCGGGCTCTCGCAGACGCTGGTCAGCCACCACCTGAAGAGCCTTCGAGAGAACGGCCTGGTGGCCGTCACGCCGCGAGGCAGGAGCAATGTCTACTCATTGTGTTGCCAAGCGATAGTCGAGCCGCTTGCGTTGCTGGCCGAGCTCAGTCAAACCGCACGCCCAACATCCGACCAAGGGAGCAGCTCATGAGCGTCCACGAACCTGAAGAGATCCGAATCGCGGTACGCGAACGCTACGCAGAGGCCGCCCGGTCCGCCTCGTCATGTTGCGGTCCCGCGGTCGAGATGAACGAGCAGTTCGGACAGGCGCTGTACGAGGACGCTGACCGGTCGGACTTGCCGCAAGGGGCGTTGGTCGCGTCCCTGGGCTGTGGCAATCCGACGATGCTCGCGGAGTTGAAACCCGGTGACGACGTGCTTGACCTGGGTTCGGGGGGCGGAATAGACGTGCTGCTGTCGGCGCGCCGAGTGGCACCCGGGGGTACTGCGTACGGCATCGACATGACACCGGAGATGCACGAGTTGGCTCGCGCCAATCAGGCGGAGGCGGGGGTCGAGAATGCGGAGTTCTTGCTGGGCAGCATTGAGGACCTGCCGCTAGCTTCGGATGCAGTGGACGTGATCATCTCCAACTGCGTCCTGAACCTCTCCTCAGACAAGGACCAGGTGCTTCGCGAGGCCTACCGGGTGCTGCGACCCGGAGGGCGCTTCGCCATCTCCGACATGGTCCTGTCCCGGCCGCTGGCTCCTGAGCTGACGGCGATAATGGCGCTCTGGACGGGGTGCATCGCCGGTGCTCTGACGGAGGACGACTATCGCCGTAGGTTGGACGCGGCCGGCTTCGAAGACGTGTCGGTCGAACCGACCAAGATCTTCGGTCGGGCCGACCTTGAGGATCTGGCAGCGGGAATAGACCCCGCTGACATCCCCGCTGGCCTTGATGTCGAGGCCACTATCGACGCTTTCGACGGTGTTGTCCGCAGTGCCTTCGTCCGAGCGACCAAGCCTTCCGCCCGCTGACGCCGGCGGCGGTCGGTTCTGCAGCTAGCGCGCGGGTCAACCTGCGGAGGGAGCCTCGCAGTCGTTACCCGCGGGGAGCGCCTCTGGTGTGTCCCACAGGTTGCTCGGAACCGCCTGATAGGGCGCTGGAAATACCTGCCGCACGGAAGTGAACTTCGTGGGGATGGGTGATCCCGGGTTCCCGTAGTCGACGATCCAGAAGTAGTCGAAATTCGTTCCCGGCCAGGTCGTGGGCACCCCGGACAACTTGTCCAGATTCAGCAGCTGGCGCAGGGTCACCTCGGTGCCCGAGAACTCCTGCTCGAGTTTCTCGTTGGCAATGTGCTTGTGCTCCCACGACATGACGACGGTCTTGCCACCCCAGCGGGGATCGGTGAGCACCTCCTCTGCCGCCTGCTGGGTGCGCTGATTGAGTTGCTGGGTCTCTTGCGTCTTCGTCTGGCCGTCCCCCGGCACGACAGAGTACGTGATCAGGGGAAGGTTCCAGCTCTGTGCCGCCGGGCTTGCGAGCTCCAACGAATGCAGGGTGATCGCGAAGAATCCGGAAGGTCCGGCACTGCTGGGGAACAGCGACTCCTGGGCGCCGCGACCCAAGTAGTTCGCAGTCAGTGCCTGCGCCCGCTGTTGACCCACGTTGCAGAGGGCATAGCCGTCCTTCTTCTCGCCATGACGCAGGATGATGATCTGCGCCGGTACCGGACGCTGTGCCTGCCCGGACGCTGCCGAACTCTGTGCCGGATCAGTTGTCGAGTTGCTCGAGCAACCCGACACTGCCGTGAGGACGGCGGCGACCGCGGTAACGGTGGCCAGCAGGGACTTCCGGTTCTGGTTGCGCAACATGACCTTCTCCACGGGGCTCATCGCCAGGAATTGACGGCTCTGGTCATCCAGCGCGGACGAACGTGCCGAGACCATCTTCGTTGAACAGTTCCATGGTGACGCTGTTCGCTCGCGCCCCAGCAGGCGCGGTGAACTTCACCGACGGGATCCAGGCATCGGAATACGGCACTTGCGCCGAGAACACGTTGCCGTCGTAAGGCCGCAGCGGGAACGTCCGCGCTGCCGGCCCGATCTTCGCGACCAGCGCACCGCCTTCCACAGAGATGGTCAGCGGGCCATAGAACTCGTTCGTGTAGACGCCCGCGTAGTCGGTGAGGGGTCCGGGAGGTGTTGGGTTGGCCGGTGGTGTCGGAACTGCGCCGGAGCTCGTATCCCTGGACGCGAACGCCTTCCCCATGACGTCCAGCCAGTTCTGGGAGTTGGTACCGGTCTCAGCCCTGTCGAGGAACTCGTAGGTCACGGCCTCAGGGACCCCGATAGGAGCCGCGTTGGTGAAGACCGAGATTCCCAGCGACTCGGACGGCAGTAGCGCGAACGTCGTCGCCGCACCGACATCGAAGGCGCCACTGAAGGAGTAGCGCATCCTGCCAGTGCTGTCGGTGTCGACATTCATGCCGTATCCGAACAGTCCTGACCTCTCAGTCGGTTGCGCGGCGGCGCGCGCGGTCGCACGCGGAACCAGGGCCTCCTGCAAGGCTGTTGCCGAGACGACCTGCTTGCCCTGGTACGTGCCCTGACCCAGCATCATGATCATCCACTTGGCCATGTCGTTCGCGCTGGTGCTCACCCCACCTGCAGGAGACTGTGCCTGCGGATCTCGGATCTCATTCGCCGAGTACCCATCCTTGGTCTTCATGTGAAGGGTGGCGTGATTGGTCGAAGCCACGAATTCCGCGTAGTCGGAGGAGGTGCGGGTCATGCCCAGCGGGTCGTAGACGCGCTGCTTGGAGAGCCGCTCCCATGGCACGCCGACTGCCTCCGCGACGGCCTGAGCCCCGGCGGTGAGACCGAAGTTCGTGTAGTGGTACTCGGCCCTGAACGGTGTCAGCGGCAGGTAGCGGAGTCGACGAAGGACTTCCGCCCGGTCGTACCCCATCCACTCCAGGTAGTCACCCGCCTCGTTCGGAAGTCCGCTGCGCATCGCGTACAGGTCGCCGATAGTGACGTTCTTCGTCACATAGGGGTCCGACAACGCGAAACCGGGCAGGTACTTACTCGTCGGGTCGGTCCAGGTGACTTTTCCGTCGCCGACCACAGACGCGACAACACTCGCGCCGATCGGCTTCGAGACGGACGCCACCTGGAAGATCGTGTCGGCATCGACGGCCTCCGTGGTGCCTGCCTTGCGGACACCGAAGCCCTTGGTGTACACGACCTTTCCGTCCCTGACCACTGCGATCGACATACCGGGAATGCCGGTCTCCTTCATGGCTCTTTCGGCAATGCCATCCAGACCTGCGATCGCCGCATCGATCCGGGTGCTGGGGATCGTGACGGCGGACCACTCCATCGGATCCGTAGGTTGGGTGGGGGTGGCAGGTGCGGAGGAACCTGCCGTTCCCGAGCATGCCGACACCGCCAACAGCGTGCACGCAGTGGCGATGAAAACGGAAATTCCGCGGCGGCCGGACTGGCGCATGGTGCCTCCCTGGTAGGTGACCAACCGCGCTGGCCGCGGCTAAGCGAAAGTGCATCTGTGGCGTGTGATGTGCCCGCGAGTCCGCGGCACCGTGACCTGATTGCATCGTGGTCCGCCGTGAGACTCCGGGCAATCGTGTCGCCCCGTTTCCCAACCTACCGGCTGGCCTGGATTTGCGGGTAGAGTCCTGACGCTGGCCGCAGGCAACCATCGGCCAGGCGTCGCGTCGCAGTGGCCGACGAATCGGGCGGACAGGGGGCCTTCGTGCTGAACGGCGTCATCCTGCTGTGGTACCTGCTCACGGTTCCATCGGTGATCTTCGTCGCCATCGACATCTGGCGTTCCACGCCGGAGGCCACTGTCCTCAAGTGGGCCTTCATCATCCTGACGCTTTTCACCGGACCGATCGGTGCCTTCTTCTACGTGTTGGGCTGCCGCGAGCCCTTGGCGGGGACCCATGAGGAGTACGTGGCGACCCGGTGGCGACAAGTGTTGGGCTCGACCATGCACTGTGCGGCCGGCGATGGCATCGGCATCATCGTCGGCGCGGCGATCGGCGCCGCCTTGACGTTGGCCTTCTGGCCGGACTTCCTTCTCGAGTACGCCCTGGGGTTCGGCTTCGGATGGGCCTTCTTCCAGGCCTTCGCCATGCGCGACATGGCCGGCGGCTCGTACTCGAAGTCTCTCCGGATGACCTTCCTGCCCGAGTTGCTGTCGATGAACCTGCTCATGGCGGGGATGCAACTCGTCTCGCGTTTCACGATGCCCCATGTGGCTGACGGCAACGATCCCACCAACATTCGGTTCTGGTTCATCATGTCGATGGCGCTGCTGGTGGGCTTCGTCTTCGCCTACCCGATGAACTGGTGGCTTGTCAGCAACAACATGAAACACGGCATGCTGACCGTCCGTGCCGTCGGCAAGCCGGCCGCCGCCGATGCCATGGCTGCGATGGATATGGGACCCTCGTCGCCCTCAGACGCCCCGGACGCCATGGCGGACATGGACATGTCGTCCCACGGAGAAGCGATTCAGCCGACCACGGGGAGGAAGGTGGCCATGACGGTGTTGTCTTTCGCCATCCTCGCGGTTGCCCTGCTGTTGGTCGTGCTGTTCGCGCAGATGTAGACCGATGCCAGCGCCGCTATCCATCACGCGATCGACTCCGAGACGTGGGGACGTGCTGTCGCCCCACTTCATGAGGCCATGGCAGGCTGACCGACGTGCCTGACTCCAGCGCCGAAGACCCACGTCGCTCGCGGAGCGGTTCTCCAGCCGAGAGGCAACACCGGGACCTATTGGTTCGCCGACACGGCGGCGACTGGACATCACGACTGCGGCAGGCAAGCAGGCTGCCACCGCAGAGTCGGGTTTCTCACAAGGCCGCTGCTGCGCTCACCGCATGGCGAACAACGGTCGACCCGTACGGGCAGGCACTCTTCGACGAACGCCTGCAGAGGGACGGCCTCAGCGAGGGTCAAGCGCTGACGGTGATGAGTGATGATGGCGACCTCGGCGACGGCGATCCGCAGTGGTGGCCGACCTATCGGCGGCTCGTCTCCGTGTTCGACCAAACGGATACCGCGGGAGGCACGGACGAGGACTGGCTGGGACGCATGTCAGAGCTGATGCCCGAGGGCGCTGGAAAGTACGTGCCATTCGCCCATGTGCTGTGGCCGGTTGTCGCGGACGCGTGGGAGCGTCTTCTGGGCGATCACGAAACGCTGATCGCCACGGTCTCACCGGCGGCGCAGGGCGACCTGCGTCGTGGCCTGCTGGGCAGGCTGAGCATGGTGGCAACGCCTTGCCTCTCGCACCTGATGTGGGAGGGCCTGCCGTTCGGACTGCGCTTCCTGGCCCAGAACGGGCCAGTGCAGGAAAGCCCCTCCCAGACCCGATATGCGACGTTCTGCCGGACCCAGGTAGACGATGGACTCACGACCCTTTTCACCCGCTTTCCGGTGCTGGGGAGTCTGCTTGCCAGAGTTGTTCAGCAGTGGGAATCGGCCACCGTGGAGATGCTTGGTCGAATAGCACGGGATCGGGGCGCGTTGGCCGCCCGGCTCGGGATCCCGCCGGACGAGCCGCTGACCGAGGCCAGGGTGGCGGCCGGCGATACCCACAACGATGGCCGTTCCGTGAGCATCTTGTGCTTCGGGGACACGCGAGTGGCCTACAAACCCCGAAGCGTTGCACTGGAGGGCCTGTACTTCGAGCAGGCGGTGGCACTGAGCAGACTGACCCCGGAGGACCCGCTACGCGCTGCCGCGGTGCTGGTTCTCTCGGATGCTGATGGCGACTACGGATACTGCGAGTACGTCTCAGGGCGCCCGTGCGCGACGGAGGACGAACTGCGCCGGTTCTACCGCAACGCCGGACGAACGTTGGCGCTGCTGCATGTCCTTGGCGCTACGGACTGCCACCACGAGAACCTCATTGCAGTGGGAGACCAGTTGGTGCTGGTGGATGGCGAAACCCTGTTCGACACCGCGCCGCTCCCGAGCGTGCCGCCGCCCGTGAGTACCGACGGCTCCAACGCGCCCGGAGACCCCGCATCGGTCCTACGGGTTGGCATCCTCCCCACCTGGCTCTGGATGGACGGCAGGCGGACCGCGCTCGACATCAGCGCCCTGGGTGTCGGGCCGGGTTCAGTCGACCCGGTCGAAGGTCGAGGTTGGCGGTCGATCAACTCGGACCTGATGGCGCGGGGTGACGTCGAGCTGGCCGTCGATCACCCGACGAGTCTGCCGACGCCGGTCAACACCGCCGGCGCCCTCGGGCAATACGTCGATCAGGTTGTCGAGGGATTCAGCACCACGTACCGGGTGCTGGCCGGCGAGGGTGAGCTCCTGTCGCGCGATTTGCGTGCTCGAACCCAACACCTCAGCAGGCGGCTCGTCACGCGCCCGACGTACGTGTACGCGAGTCTGCTGGGTACTTCCCTGGAACCCGATGCCCTGACCTCCGCGCAGGCGCGGGGTCTGGTTCTGGAGAGGTTGACGCGCGCCTATCTGCACGACGAGGGGGCGTCTGCCTGGCCGATGGTCGCCGCGGAGCAGGATGCCCTCACCCGTCTGGACGTCCCCTATTTTCAGGTGAATCTCGGCAATGGCGGTTCCTCAGCCAGGCAGCGAACAGAGTGGCTCGGCGGTGGCCTCCTGGGCTGGCCCGACATCGATTCCGACGCAGAGATCACTGCGCGGTTCGCGGCGTTGTCCGAGGAGGATCTCGCGTGGCAGTCAGCGCTCATCCGAGCCAGCGTGGCGACCTCACAGTTCCGCATGACGCCGGAGTCTTCGGGGACCCGGATCCGGGTCGGCAACCGACCACTCCACGCCCGGGCGACGGGACGGGCGGCGCTGACCGCGGTGACCGAGTCGTCGGTGATGATCGATGGTCAGCGCAGCTGGATGGGGGTGAGTTTGCTGCCCGATGGGGTCCACGCGAACCTGCAGACCATAGGTCCCGGGCTGTACGACGGACGGATGGGCTTGGCGGCGGCCCTGTCGGCCTGGGCGTCCGTGGATGGCGACCATGCGGCACAGGCTGCCGAAGCCGCCGGAGCTGCGGTGGTTCCGTTGCTGACTCTGTTGGGTTCCGGGGACGACGCCGATGTGGTTCGGTTGGCACAGGCCGTCGGAATCGGCATCGGCGGAATCGGCGGTCTGCTCCGTGGCCTGACATTCCTCAACAGCGGCCATGATGGTGACCAACGTGCCGCGGCCTCGGCCACTCTGATCCGCGGCCTGCCGGTCAGCATGCTGACCGATGACGAGCAACTTGACGTCATGTCGGGGGCCGCGGGTCTGATTGCGCCGTTGGCGGCCCTCGTCCGCTCGTCGAACGCTGGCCGGGCGGAGCGACTGTTGCGGGCTGCTGCCGACGTATTGATCAGTCGACAGGACCCCGACACCGGTGGGTGGCCTACCCCGCTGGCATCCACACCGCTGACCGGTCTCGCCCATGGCGCCAGCGGGATCGCCGTGGCCCTCGCCGAGGCGGCCATAGTGTTGGATGACCCATCCCTGATGACCTCTGCCCTCAGAGGATTGGGCTACGAAGCCCGAACATATGACCGCGACGCGCGCAACTGGCCGGACTTCCGAGCAAACGCGAGAGAGTCCGGCTTCATGATGGGGTGGTGTGCAGGTGCGCCCGGCATCGCACTGACGCGGCTGAGGTTGTTGCAGCTGCAACCTGACGCGGAACAGGCACCGACGTGGCGCGAGGAGATGGTCGTCGCGGCCGACACCACCGCGCGTGCCCGGCTGGACGGTCGGGACCACTTGTGCTGCGGGAACCTCGGACGTGCCGCGATCCTTCGAACCCTGGCCGCGTCGCTGGCTTCCATCCCGGGTGAATCGGATACCGCAGACCTTCGCCAAAGATGGTCCTCGTCGGCGGATGCGATCGTGGCAGCTGTGCTGGAACGCCGGGACGAGCGGCTCCCTCGTTCGATGTTCGGCTCGGCGCTCACGGAGATTCCCATGCCGGGCCTGTTCACCGGGCTGCCCGGGGCTGGCCTCATGCTCGTCTCCGACGAGCCCGCCGCCTGGGTGCCGCAGCTGATGCTGTGAGGAGGCGCCGATCGTGGCTAGTGGCCGGACCCTTCGATCAGATCCAGCACCGCGTCCAGAGTCCAGCCCTGCCTGGGTCGTCTCACAACGAACACCGGTGCCGCGTTGGATAGCCGCGCCATCAGAGTGAAGTAACGCTGCTGACCGAGCACCAGAGGTGCGATTCCGTCCCGACGAGTGTGTGCCAACAGCGCCGAGAGACGCTCACCGCCGCGCGCCTCCTCCAGCCCGACCTCCTCTTCACCGCTGTCGGGAGCCAGGACCACGATGCGGTCTATCCGCTGCGGCACCTCGGGAGGGTCCTCTGCCCGAAAGGCGACCTTCCTGCGACCGCCGGCCAACGTCGGCAGCGCTCCGTAGTCGAATCCGAGCGCATCAGCTGCATCCGCCAACAGGTGGACATTGCGCGAGTAGGGAGTTGTCCACGCCTCGTCGCCCCGGAATTCGATGAGCGTCACGTCGTCGATCAGCAACTGGTGGCCACGCTTACGTAGGGCCATAGACGTGGTGGATTTGCCGGCGCCGCGGTCACCGGCAATCGCCACAACCTCATCGCCGATGCGCACCGTGGCCGCATGCAGGCTCAGGTCACCGCGTTGCAGCATGGCCAGGGTCACGGCCCAACCCTGCACGATCCAACTCGGGTCATCGTCAGGGTTGTCCGGGTCAGGCTCCCATTGGACTGTCACGTCACGCCCGTCCTCCACCAGCAGGGCGGCGCCCCCTCCGAATCGAACTATCGCCTGCCGGGGGTTCACCTGGATCCACGGCTTTGGGCGCTGTGCCTCGGGTAGTTCCGCTGGCACCTGGCCCTCACGCAACCGGATCCCCATCATCTCCGGAAGTCGCAGCCAGCTGTGGCGACGTTGTCGCCGAAGTGACGCGCGGACGTCAGCAGCGCGCGCACGCTCGTCAGCGTCACTCGTCAAGTCGTAGCCCAGGGCGGTCATCATCTCCGCGTTGTCGGCCTCGATCGCCAGCACTTGTGCTGCGGTGAGTTCATCGCGCCAGCCGCCGGCAACTCCCTTCCGGAAGAAGGCGCGGGTCGTGTTGCCGGTCTCTGGAAACCCGTGTTCGTCCTCGGACTGCTGGAGTCGATCGAAGCTGGTGAGATCGACAGCTGCTTGGAGGGCCTCCCGACCGCAGTTCAGCCCGATCTCCTCGAACACAGGGAACAGGGTGTCCACGGCGTTGATCGCAAGGTCCTCGTAGTGCACCACGTGCACCGGGAAAGGAACATCGTCGGCTAGCCAGGAGGCGGTATGGCTGGACCAGGAGCCCCACGGTTGCGTGGTTTCCATTCTGGCGGGACTGGTTCTGCCCGCGTCAGCATCGGTGCCGATGGCATCGATGGCCTTATCGAGATCGACACCGAAGAACGGACTGTAGGAGCAGGCCACGTCACGAGGGTCGCGGGTGATCAGGATGGCCGCCCGGGTCGCCTCGGCTGGAAATGGCTCACTGTGGAGTGGCCCGTGGCGGTAGATCTCGTGGGTCTTGCGCAGGTGCGGAGTGGTGTGCCCTGCGTGGTCCATCGCCCGTTCAGCGTCGGTGGAGTCGGCGGCTGGAGCGCTCGTCCATCCGGGCTCGGTGGACCGCGTGCCCCAGCCGCGGATAAGGGAAGAACGCAGTTGATCCACCTCACCCTCATCGAGCCAGCGCGCGTCCAGCCCGACAGCGGCCAGCGCGCCGCCGACGTGGTGGGGTTGTGCCCCCGAGCTGAGGTGGTTGACACCGAAGAGATGCGCATGGGTGTCCAGGGCCGTGATGATCGCGCGCAGCCAGGTGTTCCCCGACTTGGGAAAGGACGCCAACCAGACCGTGCGTCCCGACAGGCCGTCGTCCTCCGCGTCGGTCGGAGCCCGAGGTGTCGAGGGGGTCACGATGGCGCCTCAGAGGTTGCCGCAACGGTCGCCTGCCACCACGTGACCAGGGCGTTGACGTCATCGGTGACGGTGGCCCTGTCGAGGCAGAGGCGCGCGATTGGCAGCGCGGCGAGCCGCAGATGCTCCCCGAGGGTGGCTGCAGACCCGGTGCCTTCCTCAGTCACGGCGGCCGGATCGGACTGATCATTCGGCCCTCGGTGGGAGAGTGCGCCGCCGACCGTCAGGTTGGCGGCTGCCGCGAAGCGCTCGTGACCAAACAGCGGGGTGAAGCGCGCGTCGGCGGGCTTGCGAGGCCGCAGCAGCACAATCGCCGCAACGTTCTGCGGCTCGCGAACACGCAGCAGCTCGACGATCCTCGAGTCGCTGTTGGCACGCACGGAATGACTCTCGACTCCCGCCCTCTCCGCCGTCCGACGCGACACGAGAAGCGGGGCGGCTCTGGGATGCGCAACCAGGTCGTCCCCTTGCCACTCAAGAGGCGTGACCCGGTCACCCATCATCGCCCAGCCGCGGGCGGCCAGTTCCAGCATGACGTTGCCAACCTCGTGAGGATCGCCCAGGAGCAGCACGCAACCGTCGCTCCGCGGCGGAACCGCGGCGGCCCCACCCGCGCACCAGAAACCCCTGCGGGCGAAGGACAACGGTTCGCCCCATCCGAAACGCAGCGCTCGTTCACGGTTCGAACGCTCCTCCGCCGTCAGGACGTCGGCGTTGTCGACGTCCACTGTGACCGTTCCATCCTCTTCAACCCTCACCTCTCCCAAGCCGGGGAAGGTGCCAAGCCAGGTATCCCGATCGCAGTCCAGAGTCGGGCCGTTCAGCGGGATGGTCCGATCGGCTCCGCTGTCGTCGGTGGCCGTCACGAGTCAACAGTAAGGCCGGCAGGGGCGATCTCGCGTTCGAGGTGCATCGGATGCTACGTCCGGATGTCTCCCGTCCCCGACGTCTTCTGGACGACCAACCCGTGGTCGAGATGAACCACGTGATGGGCGGCGTCCACCGTCGACCTGCGATGGGCCATGACGAGAACTGTCACAGCCGGCACGAGCGAGGCCATCAGATCGAGGACCTGGGCCTCGGTCGCATCGTCGAGTGATGATGTTGCCTCATCCAGAACCAGAAGAGCGGGATCGCGAAGCAATGCGCGAGCGATGGCGACCCGTTGTCGCTCGCCCCCGGACAGGCGCACACCTCTGTCACCGAGGAATGTGTCCAGACCGTCGGGGAGTTCCCGGGCGAATGTCGCCGCAGCCTGGTCCAGCGCTGCCCAGCAGGCCTCGTCATCGGCATCGCCATCGATCGACCAGGTGAGGTTCTCCCGCAAGGTCCCCGGCACCAAGACCGTTTCCTGCGGGACGTACGCCACATGTCGGCGCCACCACGGAAGATCCGCCACGGTCAATGCCCTACCGTCCACGAGCAGTTCGCCGGACTGTGGCGCGAGCAGACCCAGGGCGAGGTCGGCTGTCGTGGACTTGCCCGATCCAGAGGGTCCCGTCATGGCGGTGATCTCCCCACGCGCAACATCGAAGGTGATCCCGTGCACGCCGTTGGTGGAGTTGGGGTAGTCGAAGGCGACCTCGCGGAAGGAGATCAACGGAAGGCCGCCCTCCCTGGCCAACTCTTCGCGACCTTCGCTGGTACCTTGTGGAACCTCCACGTGATTGCGCGCCTCGTCGGTCAGCCTCGTGAGGTCGCGCACCGCGGGAAGGGCATTTGCCAGCAGCGCAGCATTGCTGGCCATCGTCTGTGCGTTCCGGGCGAGCCGTGCCACCAACAACAGGATCACCACAATGCCGGCCGGATCGAGCTGCGCCCACACCGCCACCAGCACCAAAAGGGCGGCAGCCGCGGCCAAGCCCACCGTTGAAGCCGCCGACACCGTCGACTGACGTCGCACGTTGGCGACCTGGATCGCGCGGGTATCGGTGAACGCCTCGCCGAGGCGGCGCGCCCACACGGCGTCGGCGCCATGTGCTCGGACCAGACGCAACGAGTCCATGGAGTCGAGCATCACTGCTTGCAGTTGCCGGTTGCGCTCGCCGAACATCACTCCCATCCTGTGGGCTGGCAGTACCGCTGTCGCTTGAGCAAACCCAAGAATGAGCACGCCCACAAGCGCGACCGCCGCCACGACCGGCGAGACGAGCAAAGCGACGATGGCGGTGACGACGAAGAGCACTGCCGTCACGCTGAATTGCATCAACTGGTAGAAGGCCTGCCCGGCTCTCGCGGCTCCGGTCGTGACCACCTCGGTGATATCGCTTCGACGGTGTTGAAGTACGAATACCCAACGTGCCTGCAGGATCGCCTCGAACGCCTCCTGCCGAAGATCGTCCACGATGGTCTGCTGCAGTGCGCTGGAATTGATCGCAGACGATCGGGTCAGCAACGCTGACCCCGCGGTCAACAGCACGAATGCGGCAAGCAGCAGCCACAGCGGCACCGCTCCCAGGCTGATATCTCCCAGCACCGGGACGCTCAGCTTCGAGGCGGGATTCGCCACGGAATTCACTATCGGAATAAGCAGCAGCAGGCTGACCCCACCCACTAGCCCGGTGACGATGAGCAGCAGGACCTGCAGCGTCGATCGGCGACGGTTGAGTCGCCAGGCAACAGCGACGAGGATCCGGGCATCTGCGGTCAGCGAGTTCTCGCCTTGACCCCCGCTGGGGTCCGCGGTCCTCATCACTCATTCAGGATAGGTGCGCGCTCGGGGTGCTATCTCAGATCCGGCAACCTCAGCGGATGCCGATCGCATCCTGACAGGCGGGGTGTGACACGCAAGGAGCCCAGGCGTCCACTCGCCGCCCGCACGAATGCCGCGAGGGCGAGGATTCGATTGATCGAAAGGACCTCCACCTGCGCGGTCAGTGGCTCTGGTCAGGGCTACGGCGTCGCAGCACAACGGCGAAGAGGAAACTCCCCAGAAAGGCGGCGAGTAGGGTCAGCCACGAGGCGGCTGGTCCGGTCTTGATGGAATTGCCGAGCAGCACCACGAAGAGGATGCCATTGATGGCGACAGCCAGGACCAGTGGCCAGCGTCGGGCTCCCGTCTGGCTCCTGATGCGCAAGTGCCCTGCGCTCACTGCGCCGTAGACCACCAAGAAGGCCAAACTGGTCATCTGACCCACGGCGGCTAGCGGGAAGAACAGCACCAGCAGGATCACTGCCGCCGCAGACACCACCAATGCAACAGGGATCTTTCGATGGCGCTTCTTGGCCATTTCGGCGGGCAACTGGTCATGGCGTGCAAGATCGGAGCCGATCTTCGAGGCCGCGAAGATCGTCGCGTTCACCGCTGATCCAGTGGCCAGCAGGGCAGCTGCGCTGATGATGACGAACCCGGCGCGTCCTGCGACGGCCTCACCTGCGTCGGCGAGGACATGTCCCGAGTCCGCGATGATGGTGTTCAAGGGGACGAGGAGCACAACAAGGGTGCTGACCACGATGTAGATGACCGCGACGATCGCCAACGCCGAGAACATCGCCCTGGGCAATTCCCGCCGTGGATTTCGCATCTCGCCGGATGCGTTGGCGTCCACGCCGAACCCTTGGTATGTGACGTAGAGCAGAGCTGCTCCGGTGATCACTCCGGCAACTCCCGGCGAAGCTGCGGAGGTGAGCCGGTCGGGCTGAGCCTTGAACAGACCGAGCACAACGAAACCCAGCAGGATCGCAGCCTCGATGGCGATGATGACGGACTCCGCGCGGCCCACGAGCCTCGAACCCAGCAGGTTGATCACGGAGAAGACGACGACGACGCTCACGCCCACAGCCTTGACCGCCCAGGTGGGTATCCCCCCGCCGGTGAGGGCTCGTACATACTCGGCGAAACCGGCCGCGTACAGGGACGTCGCGATCAGGTAGGCGACGTACTGGAAGACATTGACGCCGCCGGATACCGCCCCGCGACCCAGCCCAACTCGGATGAACTGAGCTGCGCCTCCGGTGCTGGGAAACTCCGCGCCCAGTTTTGCGTAGGAGTACACGGAGAAGACCGCCGCTGCACCCGCGATCATGAACGCTACGGGTAACCAGACGCCGGCGTTCGTCGCGGCGAATCCCAGCAAGGTGTAGAGACCGGCACCCATCATTCCGCCGACGCCGAGTGCAGCTGCCGCGACAAGCCCCAGCCCCGAACCCTGTTGGATGGGGTCCTTGGATGCCTTCCCGGCAGTCATGTCATCGGAGGAGGCTGATCCCACTCGGTCAGGCTAGCGCGCAACAAACCCCGGAGACGCGGACCTCGGCGCTCGCCGGGGCTGTGGGATCGGTTGGGCATGGCTCCCGCCACCTGGCGTCCGGGTGCGGGGCGTCGATGGCCTCGTCTGCGTAGGGGTTTGCGCTACGGGGAAGTGACCGCCACAGCGAGGGTCCTTGGTGGTGGACCATCAACTCGGGGTGGATCGTTCCGCCGCTTGCCAGAACTGTGTCGGCGACACGTCCCACCAGTCGCCGCACCTGTTGGTCATCGCTGACAATATGCACGCCCTGAGGCTACGTGTCGCCTAGCTCGCGGTCAGGCGGCATGATCCACCGTTCGACGCCGCGGTGATCGGCTGTTCGCGAATCGGCGACGCCGCCTGCCAGACTTGGCTGCATGTCGATCCTGCACCTTGGACGTCTGAGGCGGTGGGTATCGATGTGGCGGCAGGAGCAGCCGGCAGCCGCAGTCAGTCGACGTTTCCTGGATCCCCGTGCCACACCCGCTCTCCGGATTCATCGCCGGTCCCTTCTCGGGGTGGGCCGCGGTGCCGCCGGGCTGGCCGCCCTACCGGTGCAGGTTTGGCTTCTCGCCAGATGGAAATCCTCAGCTGCTAGGCGCGCAATTGCTGCGGTGCCGGTTGAGCAGCGGGGGCGGTTCGCGGCAGCGACCGGTGTGCCTGCCGGACTCCAGCTCTCTCGCTTGCTTGAACTGGCGCGGAACCACGCCATTGCCCCGCGTGATGCCTATCGATTGGGCTTGCTGCGCGATGGCTGGCCGCAACGGTGGGCCGAGTTCGCCTACGACTCTGAACCTGGGTGGAACGCGGCCGCGGGAACAGTAGCGGGTCGCCTCCACATCCGCGCTTTGGGTGACAAGGTCGCGACGGCCAACCGTCTTTCCAGCGTGGGGATCGCGTGTGTGCCAGAAATCCGGGTCACGCCGGTGGAAGCCCGGACCGAGGATACCGACGCATTGGTCGCACGTTGGCTTGCCCGCTGGTCGCGCGTCCACGGCAAACGTCGAGTCGGTTCGCGAGGCGAGGGCGCTTTCGAGCTGACCAAAGACGGCCCTGGCTGGGTCTTGCGGGAATATCAGTCCGCTGGCCCAGTGGCAGATCCCCGGAATTGGCTGCGCGAACACCTTGCCGCACAGGAATACCTCATTCAGCCTCGCCTGGTCAGCCACTCGATGTTCGACGGTGTGGCCGATCCCACCGACGTTGTGACAGTGCGTATCTTCACACGCGATGTCGGAACCATTCCAGGGCGCGGCGTGCGCGCTCGTTCCACGCCGCACTTGTTCAGCGCCTGCCTGGAGGTACCAGTGGCGCCCACCAGTGTTGTCGGGCGGGCCTACGCACTCCTCCGCGTGGACTCCAACGGCTTTGTGGGGCCGCCGGCGGTACCGGCGTGGCTGCCGGCTGTGGCCGAATTGAGTGCGACGGAAGCGAGCTTGGGCCGCGCACAGCGGGAGTTGCTCGGTCGGCGACTCCCGAACTTCGAGGGGATGCTAGCCGACGCTTTGAGAGCACATCGGCAGTTCCCCGGGCTCTTCGCCGCGGCTTGGGATGTGGCAGTCACCGACGAGGGCAGCATCTTCCTCGAAGGCAATGCCGGTTTTGGCACGGCGGTGCCGCAGTGGCTCGGCGGAGGCTTGTTCGCCGAGCTCGGCGAAACGGGCGAATCCGATTCCCCGGTTGATGCGGGTGGTGACCGCCGCGAACCGGAACAGCCATCGGTCCCGAAGTCTCAGCAACGATCGCGGCGAGCCCCCCAACTCAGGAGGTCGTCCCCCCGCCGCTAGGACGGCCCGACTTCACGTCAACGGTCCAGCCACGCACACAACCCGGCGAGCCGCGCGAGTTTCACCCGGGCGAACACGGACCCTGGTCCCGGGTCGGCCTGCAGACGGGCCAGTCGCTCGGTGTCGATCAAACCCTGGAGTAAGCCCGGGAGGTCAGTAGGGTCAATCTCGGGAAGCTTGGTCTCGGGTGTCGCGAAGTTGCGGTCCGCTCTTCCCATGTCCTTCCCGGCCTTCCAGGCGACTTTGTCGGGAATGATTCCGGAGATTGCCCGCCGGTGAAGGTAACGACCCTGGCCTTCGGCGTACTTCCACACGGTGGGCGTCGACAGATATTGCTGAACCAGGCGCCGATCAAGAAGCGGCCATCGGTAGTCAACGCCGTAGGCTGCCGCAACAATGCTGCATTCGGCCGTGCGGGTAGACAAATGTGGCCCCAGTCGATTCCTGATGATGAATTCGTTCACTGAGCGGTAGGGCGCGTCGAATCGAGCCGCCTTCCGGACCCGCTGCTCGACGTGCAACTCGGCTAGGGCATCGTCGGTGAGCACCGTCCAGTCGAGGCGATCGACCATCGCTCGGGTCATCGGCACGTTTGTGGTCTTTCGCGCCACCCACAGCCGCTTTGTCAACCTCGCCGGGCGCAAGAACGGCCTTCCTGGCAGAACATGCAAGGCCAGCGCGTAGTTCCTTCGCGCGATAAACTCCTGCGTTGCGATCCCGGCAGACTGGGTGACCGCCTCATCCCCGCCGTGACCCGAGTGCAACGTGCCGACGTTGAGCGTGAGCGCAAGTTCGTAGAACGGAATGTGGCCTGTGGCATTGGAGTGTTCGGCCGGGTACCCGATTGCCTTCCAGCCACGTTCGGTCTCGTCCTCCACGCCGTAGCGCGTGAAGACGTGGTTGTTCGTGATCCGATGGACCCGGCTCGTTTCGAGCATGTACTCGGGCTCGAGTGGCTCAGTCGCGAAACCAAACGTGTGCATAGTGCCCGCCGACGATGGATCGAGGTGGGCGACCAGGCCGAGGATGCTGGAGGAGTCGAGGCCTCCGGAGGACTCGACCCCGATCGGCGAGTCGGTGCGCATTCGGTCGCCCACCGCGCGAAACAACTCGCTGCGATACCGCTCGAGCCAAATCGGATCGCGGACAGTCTCCCAAGGCGAATCGTCGCGAAACGAGTGGTACCGACGGGTCTGCACACCGGTATCGGACGCCTGCAGATAGTGGGCCGGGGGTAGCTTGCGGACGCCCGTGAGCGCGGTGGTTTCCCAGTCCATGGATTGGCCTTCGAGAAACAGCCCCATCCACTCCTGTGAAGGTGAGACGTCAACCCCGGGCACACGACGGAAGGTTGCTGCCGTGGTGGAAACGACGAAAGCGTCCTCGGCCTTCGCGTAGTAGAGCGGCTTGATGCCCGCCGCGTCACGGGCCGCATAGATTTGGGAATTGCGTGGGTCCCAGATGACGAAGGCGAAATCGCCCTCCAGTCGGTCGGCACAATCCGGGCCCCAGCGATCCCAGGCTTCGGCTAGGAATTCCGGATCGGTAGCCGAGATCGTCCGATGAGGCTTCCAATTGAATGCCGCCCCCAGGTCCTTGCGATTGTCCAGCCGCATCCAGGAGGCGATGAGGCAGCCTGTGCGCGGGTCCACGTAAGGGACGTCCTCCACGCGCGCCTCGGCGGTCGAGAAGTTCACAACCTGGATGGCTTGGCATCTTCCCACCTGCGCGATGCCCGAGTTGTCAGGAGTCCGGAAAGGACTCAGCGCCTGCAGCGCGGCCGCCTCGTCCACAAGGACCGGTGTCCGGCCACGCTGCAGGATTGTCGTGAACACCATGCCACCCTAGGTGCGAGGTATCTGACTTCTTGCGGGCGGCTGCGGTCTTCTTCTCAAGCTTGTTTGCGGACATCGCCACTCGCAGCGAGGTCGGCCAGGTGCGGGCGCCGTCGTCCAGTACGGGGGCCGTGCAAACACGGCTCGCGAACGTGGCCAGGGCCGGGGTCGAACCGGCGACCTTCCGCTTTTCAGGAACCTGGTCGGATGTCGATATCACGCCTGGATGCGCGGGAAACGAGCCGCTGGTTGGCCGTTTGGCATGGATTTCGCATAGACCTGGTCGCGTTCCGTGGGTGCTGCCTTTGGATAGCGGTGTGTTCTCGGGCTGCCTGAACAGTGATGGGCAGGGCCGCAGTCCGCCACCCGGACGCGCGAGAATC
>CAYMPK010000016.1:0-19547 GCA_964392145.1 uncultured Actinomycetes bacterium
GCTGGGACCATTATTGCGTGATCTTGCCGATCGCGGTCAACTCGGCGGCGAACTCCTCACGCCGACGGCGCAGGTCCTCGGTGCCCGACTCGATCAGCCCGCGGTTGCCGGCCAGTTGCAGCGCCCCGCTGAACAACTCCTTGGAGATCGACTCCGGGCTGTGCAACTTGCCCTGCAGCCACCACTGCCGACCCACGCCGAGGCACTCGGCGATGAACGAGTCGCGGTCGATCGGACGCCACCACCTCGTAGGCCTCCAGGAAGGGGCCGATGACGCGGTGTGCCAAGTGGAGTTTGGAGTCCCGCAGGATCCTCAGCGTCCGTTTGGCATCGAAGTCGTCGCGTTCGGCTTCCCAGTTCGGTCGAACGATCGCCACCTCCCGCTCGACCGCATCGGAGAACTCCCGAGTGCTGGGGAAGAAGAACTCGTACTTCAAGAGGTCTCGGAGGCGTTTGCAATAGTCCCAGGTGGCCGCGGAGACATCGGTGGCATCCTCCTCGCCCATCTTGACCAGGGCGACCTCCACAATCGCGCGGGTGATGAAGAAGTGGATAACTGTGTTGCGGTAGAAGCCCGCTTCGTGTTGGCGATCATCCGAGATGGCGAACACGGGGTCCAGGCCCCCGTCATATCGCGACACCACACCTTCCCGCACCAGGTTCGCCAGGGCCTCCGCGACTCCGCCGGTGTCACCCAGGTCGACGTCGGGGGTAAGGGGCAGGCCCCGGATCGCGATGTAGTCGAGCAGCGGACGCAGAATCGACCGCCCCTGCTCCAGGGTGATGGAGCAGTCGTCGTTGTCGAGCAGGGCGAACGTCACCAACGAGGTTGACGAGATCGGGGTCACCTGGTTGATCCGGTAGGCCACCTCGAAAGCGATCTTCGGAACCACGTAACGGTCCAGGTCCTCCGGCGGCGGCTCACCTTTGGCCTCAGCTTTGTCGACCTCCTGCCGCCTTACGGACTCCACGGCGTCTGCCAGCGACAGCGGCTTGCCGAAGCGCAGGTGAACTCGCCCCATACCGCGGGACTGCGCCCGGGCGTAGCGCACGAGCCAGCTGACACTCTCGGGTGACTTGCTGGCACCCAGCTCCTCAGCCGAGATGGCACCGATTTCATGCTGTTGGTCGTAGTTGATCGATACTGGAATGATGTAGACGGTCTCGTCGTCGGCGGCCGTGAAGGCATCCACGACATAGCTGAGGATGCCGTAGCGGGGTGGGCGCAGTTTGCCCGAGCGCGAGCGCCCGCCCTCGATGTACCACTCCAGGTTGCATTTGTTCTGCATCAAGTAGGCCAGGTAGGTACGGAGAGTAGCTTTGTAAACCTGGTCGTTCTTGAACTCCCGACGGATGAACACGATGCCGTTGCGCTTTGCGAGTCCGGACATGGGCCAGAAGGCCAGGTTCACACCGCCGAGCACATAGTTGTCTGGGAAACCGTGCTTCTTCAACTGCGAACGAAGAATGATCGGGTCGAGATAGGACCTGTGGTTGGGCAGGAAGATCAGCGAGGCGTTCTTGCCCAGCTCCCGGATCTCCTTGAGTCCGTTCTCATCGAGGTCGACCGTGTAGGCGCGGCTCATCCACTTGCCCAGCCGCTGGAACAGGATCTTCGAGGTGGAAGTCACGCTCGGAACGGTCGCCATCTCCTTGAGGCATTCCTCGACCTCATCGCTGACGGACTTCTTGGTGCGCCCGGACTCGGCTGCGATCCGGTCGACGAGGGCACCGAACGGCTCGCTCCGCATGACCTCATCCGGCCCGACCTGTACATCCCCGTCGCTAGGGCTGAACTGTTGCGCTTCAGCGGACACCGGTGCTCTCCGTTCGATAGGGGTCGCGTGTCAGGGTAGCCAACAACCTGTCGCGTTGCGCCGGTGTCGGAATTGGCAGGGACTCAGGTCAGGCCGAGTTCAGCGGCCGCGCTCCACAGCTCCTGTCGGGCGTCAGGATGGGCCGCGCTCTCGATCAGTTGGGCGGCCTGCTGGTTCTGGCTCAGTCCCCACAGGTGCGCCACACCCTGCTCGGTGACCACCGCGCTCTGTTGGAAACTCGTCACCGTGAAACCGAGGGTGGGCACGATCGTCGAGGTGTCGGACTTTGTGTGCCACGAGGGGAGCGCGATGAAGGCCTGCCCTCCCGGCGCGTGCATGGCCCCCACGATGAAGTCCGTCTGACCGCCGAATCCGGAGAAGATTCGGCCCCGAACCCGGCTGGCGTTCGCCTGACCGAACAGGTCCACCTGCAGCGCCGCGTTGACCGAGGTCATCAGGGGGCGGCGTTCGATGGTCGCGGGATCATTCGTGGTCTCGGTGCGGAGCAACCGGACCCGCGGGTTCAGATCCACCCACTGGTATAGCTCCGCGCTGCCGAAGACGAAGCTTGACACGATGGGCCGCTCCTGGCTCATGGCACCGGCGCGTTCCAGCGCGAGAACCCCATCGCTGAACATCTCTGACCACACGCTGAGTTCCTGGTGGTTGAGCAGCGAGGCCAGCACGGCGTCGGGCACCGAGCCGATGCCGAGCTGCAGAGTGGCGCCATCGTCGATCATCTTCGCGACGTTCTCGCCGATGGCGAGACTGATGTCATCCGGTGGGGCGGTTGCCACGGCGGCCAAGGGCTCCTCGACCTCCACCAGGTAGTCGAATTCCCGCAGCAGCATCTCTCCGTCGCCGTAGACGTACGGCATGTTGGGGTTGATCATCCCGATCACCAGGCCACCGCTGCCGCGGACGGCCTCGATCGCGGCTGGCAGCACGTTGACCTCCAGGCCGAGGCTGACCTGGCCATCGACAATCCGACTGGTATGCAAGAGGACCAGATCCGGCAGCAGTCGATGGGCGAACAGCAGCGGCACCATCGACAGTCGGCAGGGGAAGTACTCCAACTCCCGCCGATTGCGCATGGCCGGGCCCACGAAGGTCGTCTCGAGGGTGACCCCGGGGCGATCGGGGAGCTTGCCCTGCGCGTTGAGCATGTGCAGGGTGTAGGTCTCCTGCGCACCATCCAGGGCCGCGATGAGCGGCAGCGGTGCGGAGAAGTTGCCGGAGGCGACTGCGCGCGCCCCTGGCTTCAGGCGCTGGAGCACTCCGACGATCTGTTCCATCGAGACGATTTTCATGTCTCCATCATGTCGTGCCGACAGCGGTGACGCTGCTCTCATTCGGCTGTGGAGCAGGTCGAGTCGTGTTGGCCCGAGGGTAGAATCGAGGGATGCCAACCTGCCGCCGCCCTTCTTGTGACACGTCTCACAGACGTGTTGCGATCTCCGTGGTGGGCGTTGGTCTGGCGTTGGCCGCAGCCCTGCTGACGCCTGGCGTTGCACAGGCAGTCCCATCACCTCCCGCAGCCGGGTCCGAGTCCGTGGTATCCGACCCGAGCGTGCACGAGAATCCGGCGGCCATCGCCGCCGAGGTCGATCCAGGTGAGCGGGCCAGCGTGTCTGTTGCCGCGGTTGACCAGCAGGGCGAGATGACGATTCGCGACGTGCCGGTCCGAGGACCCCAGCAGGCGGCCGCCGCGGTGTCTCAGGCCCAGCGTGACCGCGCAACGGTGGCGGTCGGGATCGCCGCCCCGCTGGATCTGCTCGCCACCGGGTCGGATCCCCGTCGCCCCCAGCAGTGGTCGTTGGACACTCTCGGGGCGGAGCAATCGTGGCGAGTCAGCACCGGTCGTGGGCAGGTCGTCGCCGTTGTTGACTCCGGGGTGCAGTCGAATCACCCCGACCTGCGCGGCCACGTGTTGCCCGGGGTCGACCTGACCAAGAGCACCGCCCTGCGGACGTCGGTGGATCCGATCGGACACGGTACCCACGTGGCAGGGACCATCGCCGCGGTAACCCGCAACGGTCTGGGAATCGCCGGGATGGCACCTGACGCCCGGATCCTTCCCGTCAAGGTTCTCGACGACTACGGCCACGGCACAACTCAGGACCTTGCCAGCGGGATCGCCTGGGCGACCAACCACGGCGCGACGGTCATCAACATCTCGCTGGGAACCACGATCGGCACGGATCCCACCTTGCGGGCGGCCGTGAAGTACGCCGTGGGCAAAGGGGTTCCGATAGTCGCCGCCGCCGGCAACTGGCGGGAATCCGGCAGCCCCCGAACCTATCCAGGCGCCTTCGACGAGGTCATCGCGGTAGCGGCCACGGACGGTCGTGGTGCCACCGCCGGCTACTCCAACATCGGCACCTATGTCGACGTCGCCGCGCCGGGGGATCAGATCCTGTCGACCTACAACAACGGTGACTACGACGTCCTGAGCGGAACTTCCATGGCGGCCCCGCACGTCTCCGCCATCGTCGCCCAACTCAGACAGGTCACCCCTCGTGCCACCCCTGTCAGCCTGCAGCGGTGGCTGGAGCGGACCGCGACGGATATCGGGACGCCCGGCCGGGACAACGCCGCCGGTGCGGGCCTCGTCAATCCCAGCGGCGCGCTCGGGATGCAACCGACCGGCCTCGCCGGTCCGCCCCGTTTCACGTTGCAGCCCTCCTCGACCGCGGTCCGATTCGGCGCAAGACTCTCGGTCTCGGCAACCGTCTCGGGCGCCAGGTTCCTGCCGTGGCAGAAGCTCGGATCGCGCGGCTGGCAGAACATCCCGGGCGCCTCGAGGTCGACGCTGTCCCTTGGTTCGGCCACGCCTGCCATGGCCGGCGGATACCGCCTGGTGGCCGTCAACGGTCGCGGGTCGGTCATCTCGCGACCAGTGATCGTCGCGGTTCTGACGCCGCCCGCGGTCACCAAGCAACCCTCGTCGGTGGGAGTGCGTACCGGCGCCCTCGTCGCTCTGACCGCCTCCGCCTCAGGCAGCCCGACACCCAGCACTCAGTGGCAACGCTCCGTCGACGGTGGTCGGTCCTGGCTGAACATCCACAAGGCGACGTCGCCGTCCATCCAGTTCCGGGCGACGACGGCTTCCGGGCCTGTGCGCTACCGGGCCGTGTTCCGCAACAGCCAGGGGACGGTGGCCACGAGGTCGGTGACAGTGAGCGTCGCCGGGTAGCCGACGCCCGCCGCATGAAGCACCCTCGGCGATGGTCCGCACGAGGGTGACGCAACGGGATGCGTCAGGCCCCACGGCTACAATCCGGAGTTATGAGGGGAGCGTCACGGTGGGGTCCGGCCCAGCGGGTGCTGGCGCGGGCGGCGGTGCCGCTTGTCCTGGCGGCCGTCGTCCTCGGGACGCTGTTCGCCTCGCCGGCGACTGCGGCCACGGTCGCTCCGACCGCCCAACGTGGGCCCCGGGTCTACACCGTCGATGTCGTCGGCCTTGACGTAGCGGGTTCCTCCTTCCCCCTCAACTCGGTCAACACGGCGTTCGTCCGGGCCCGGATGAAGGAGGTGTCCGACTACTACTCGAAATCCACCGGCGGTCAGATCCTGCTGCGTTTCGGGACCTTCCTCGGCTTCCGGCCCACCTCGGCGAGCCCCTGCGACTTCTGGTCGGTCAAGGCCGCGGCAGATGCCCGCCTGCGACAGGCAGGACGTTGGCCGAACCTGTACCTCGCGCTGACCGACTACCGGTGTGATCGTTTGCCGGGAAAGTCCATGAACGCGGCGCCCGGTTCGGTCTCCTTCGGGTGGGAGGCGTCCGATGTCTGGGCCCACGAGCTCGGCCATGGCCTCGGCCTGGGCCACAGCACCTCCTTTAGCTGCCCGCAGGGCCCCATCTCCATCTGTTCCCGCCCGCAGACGCTGCCCGGCTTCTCCGAGTATGACGACGAGGACGACATCATGGGGCCGAGCGCGGCCGATAGCGCCGCGACCTACGGATTGCTCAACCCTGCGCAACTGCAACGGCTCGGCGCCTTCCCCAGCAGCGGTCAGTACATCCTGCGGGCCAAGCCGACCCGGACGCTCGTGTACCGCCTGCGTGCGTGGGATTCGGGCGTCGGCAAGCGGAGCGTCACGCTTACCTGGGGATCGACCCCGCTCTACATCACCTACGACGCGGTCGACAACTATCCCTATGACGACGTCACGCCGGGCGTGTGTGTGCACTTCGCCTACCGGAACTCGAACGGCATCCTCAGTTCCGGGATGACCCTGCCCCGCGCATTGACCAAGAACCGTCGTCATGTCGGCAACCTGGGCGTGACGGTGGCGGTTGGGAGAACGACCCCCGGCTACGCGGACATCGCGATTCGACCAGCACTCTGAGACGCGGACACGCTGAACCTCGGAACCGAACGCGGGACATCCCGCGCGAGGGTCGACCTCGCCGGTCGGGGGTCGGCACCTCCCGCCGGGGGTCACAACCAGCCGAGATCACTGGCGCCGACCAACGCGGCGCCCACTCCGCAGCCTGCGAGGAAGCCCGGCACGACGCTGCCGGAGTGCTTGAGTACGAAGTCGCGGCCCCGCCCGAGCAGGTGATCCAACCGGCCACGACTGGCGAGTACCAGGATCGTCACGAAGATGAAGGTGACGCTCGCCACGACCGAGGTGACGAAGACGATCGAAACCTTGTCCGCTACTGACAGCCGGCTGCGTTCGATGAGCAGTCCGATGCCCGCCCAATAGGGCACGTTGGTGATGTTGAGCAGCGCAGTGACGATGGCCAGTTTCCATGCCTCTGCCGGTCCGGCGCGCTCGGCGCGGGCCAGAAAGGCTCGGGTCTGCTGCCCGTTCTTCGGGTTCGGGTGGTTTCGTTGGCGCCACCACACGATCGCCCCGGAAAGCATCATCGCGCTGCCGAGGACCAACAGACAGATGCCGAGAACCTCCTTCTCGTGGCTGGTTTCCCTCAGGTTCACCAGGCAGTGCGCGAGGACGGAGAACACGCCTATGGCGACCAATTGACATCCGAACCAGGTCGCGGTGAAGACGCTGGCCGCGCGACCGGCCCGACCGGACAGCAGGATCACGGCGAGGCCGGCCAGCGGTAGCGGACTGGTGGCCAACCCCCACGCCAGGTATACGCACAGCCCCAGCGTGGTGCTGAACGAGCTCATGTCGCCAAGATAGCCGCCCAGCGGGGTGCGCCTGCGCCCTTCCAGATCGGTCCGGAGATTCCCCGGGTCGTCCTGCAGGCGGTAACGTCGCACGAGAACCCTGTCGTCTGAGTAGCCACATCCGAAGGAGTTCCCGATGGCCCCCCAAGGTCGCTATCCGGCTGCTACCCCCCCGAGTCGGCCGCCGACCGTGCACGGGCACCCGCCGAATCCCGGAATCGAGAACGGCTTCGGCATCGGGGCCCTCATCCTGGGGATCATGAGTGTCGCGCCGTGCTTCTGGACCTCCGGCTTCGGCGTGGTGGGCGGCTTCATAACGTCCTTCTTTGCGATTGCCCTGGGAATCACCGGCCGTCAGAAGGCGGCAGCGGGCAGGGCGACCAACGGGAACTTCGCGCTGGGGGGCCTCGTGCTCGGCTGGATCGGTCTGGTCATAGCGTTCGTCACGACGGCGATCCTGTTGATTTCACTGGTCGCGGGAGGCTGACGCGCGATGAGAGATCCCGACGATGGTCCCGACGCGGAGCACGATGTTCCTGACGACGAGCACGACGTTTCCGACGCGGAGCACGATGTTCCCGATGACGGTCTCGACGCCCGCGATGAGGAACGCGGTCTTCCGGACGGCGAGACAGCCAGCTCCGCAGGTGTCGAAGCCGGTGCAGCCAGTCAGACAACGGGCGACACCACTCCGGCTAGCGGAGCCTCGGGTGGCAGCACGAACGAAGCCGGTCGCGAATCCCGTGGGGTAGGTATCTGGGCGCTGCTGTTCGGTATTGCGAGCGTCTTCTGCTGCTTCCCGGCAGGCATCGTCGCGATTGTGCTGGGCGTGCGTGGACGGCGACGGGCAGTCGGTGACACCACGATGGCCACCCTGGGACTCGTACTCGGCGTCGTCGGCCTGCTGGGGACGGCCGTGGCCTTCGGCTATTACAGCGGCATGCTCGGCTGACGGGGCGGCTGACGGCGCCTGCGGTTGGTTTTCCTGGCAGGATCGTGACGTGACCACAATCGACGAACTCGATACCCGACCCCTGGTCGACAGGACCGCTGGTGCTGGTCTACTCCTGGCGGCATGGGCCGCCGGACGTAGTTACCAACCGGGGCTGCTCACCCGGGCCACGATGAATCAAGCAGTGATCACCGGCGTAACGGCCGCCACCGCCTACGCCTGGGGAACCGCGAGCCACTCGGTCTTCTCCGCCTTCGCCAGCCGGATCGCCGGAGGCAGGGCCACGGCCACCAGCATGATCGCCGTCGACGCAGCTGCGGCCGCGGCAGCTGGCGGCGCGGCCGTCGCACTCCGTTGGCGAGAGCACGAGAAAGGCAAGCGGGCGCTGGGGCGGCTGGCGGCGGGCGCGACGGCGGCCAGCGCGATCGCCGGCGTCGGCGCTGTCGGCGTCGCGGCAACGAACCCGACCCGTCCCAACCGCGCGCTGCTTCTGGCGGCCGCGGCGGCGGGCGGTCTGTCGTGGCTCGCCACCAGACCGTGGCGACAGCGGCCCGGCTCGATGTTGACGCCGGACACGTTCTACGAGGATCGGGTGCGCGAGGTATCGCCGGTCAAGGCCACCGGAATCGGGGTGGGGGTGTTGGGTCTCACCTATGGCCTCGCGGCGGTTGAGACCGCGATAAGTCACACCGTCGCTCGTGGCGCTGCAGCGCTGGTGGGGGGTGAAGCGTCCGACCATCGTTCCCTGGGTCGCATCGGTGCGGCCGCGATCACCTTCGGCACCGGTTGGCTCATCCTGAGTGCGGTGACCTCGAAGCTGGATGAGGGCGGCGACGGCATGGAGCCCGGCCACCTGACACCTCCGGAAGCCCCGGAGGTCACGGGGAGTCCGGCGTCCGGAGTGGCTTGGGACGACCTGACCCGCGAGGGACGTCGCTGGCTGAGCATGGCGCTCACCCCGGCCGGGATCGACGCTGTGATGGGGACCACCAACGCGAAGCAACCGATTCGGGTCTACTCCTCGACCGGGGAGTCGGACGACGAGGTGGATCGTGTCGAGCTGCTGCTCGCCGAGATCGACCGGACCCGTGCGCTGGAGCGCAAGTACTTCGCGCTCTTCTCCCCGACGGGTTCGGGATACGTGAACTACGTCGCCAACGAGACGCTGGAGTATCTCTCCGGAGGCGACTGCGCCAGTGCTGCCATCCAGTACTCGGTGCTGCCGTCGTCCCTCTCCTTGACAAAGGTGGGAGCAGGGACGGCGCAGACCAGGATGGTGCTGGAAGGAATCATGCAGCGCATCCGCGCGATGGCCCCTGGTGAACGTCCCGTCTTCCTGCTCTTCGGCGAGAGCCTCGGCTCGCAGGTGAGCGAGGAGATGTTCCGCGACACCTACACCTACGGTCTGCAGGGATCGGGAATCGACTCCGCGATCTGGATCGGGACCCCGGCGGCCACCGAGTGGTACCAGCAGATCTGGGGCGAGCGAACCGTCACCGAGGTTCCGAAGCTCGGACCTATGGTGGGTGACCGTGCGCTGTACCTGCCGCGTGCCATCCAAGACTGGCACGACCTGCCCGATGACCAGAAGGAGCAGGTCGGATTCCTGCTCCTGCAGAACGGCGACGACCCGATCCCGAAATTCGCAGCGCCGCTCATCTGGCGACGGCCGGCCTGGCTATGCCCGCCGGACCAGCGTCCACCGGGGACCCCTCGGAATACCAGCTGGATGCCGGTGAGTACATTCTTCGCCACGTTCTTCGACATGATGAACGCCCTCGTTCCGATTCCGGGCACCTTCGCCGAGGGCGGACACGATTACCGGGAAGTGCTGCCGGACACGATCAGAACGGTATGGGATCTCGAGGTCACCTCCGGACAGATGGAGCGGGTGCAAGCGGCGCTCCGGCAACGGGAGTTGGCATGGGAGTTGCATCGTCAGTGGACTGCCGCACTGGCGAAATCGACGGCGGACACCGATGAGGCCCAACGCAAAGTCCTCGAGAAGGCCTCGGGATGGGTCGGTCGAACGCTCACCGCTGCGGATGTCGAGCAGATCATCGATCGGGGACTCCAACCGAGACCGGAGCCGGCCACTGTCGTGAGCGGGAAGGTGCAGTGACGGTGGCGAGTTCGTCGGTACCGAAACCGCCTTTGGCCCCCGCGTGCTGGACACCCCAACCCGACGGCGGGCTCAAGGGTCGGTTCGCGCCCACCTCAACACCGGCCGGACTGCAGCGGTGGCGACTTCCCGGGGTCGGACCGGAGGACGTCGTCGTGGCTGACTCGGGCGCCGTGTACACCGGGATCGAAGGTGGCCGGGTACTGCGTTTGACCGAGGAGGGCAAGACGATCTCCGAGGTGGCCGATACCGGCGCCCGGCCGACGGGAATCGAACTCGACGGCGACGGCAGTCTGGTGGTGTGCGACTCCCACCGCGGACTGCTGCGGGTCGATCCACTGACATCGAAGGTGACGACGTTGGTCTCCGAGGTCGCCGGCGCTCCGCTCGTGTTCACCAACAATTGCTCCGTGGCGGCGGACGGATCGGTCTACTTCAGCGACAGCTCGCGCAAATTTCCGATCGAGCATTTCACGGGCGATCTGCTGGAGGGGCGGGCAACCGGGCGCCTGCTGAAGTGGTCGGCTGACGAAGGCGTCCAGGTCATCCTTGACGAATTGCGTTTCGCCAACGGCGTCGCACTGGCGGAGGACGATTCCTACCTCCTGCTCGCGGAGACAGCCGGCTACGGCATCCGGAAAGTGCACCTCACCGGTCGTCGTGCGGGGCAGTCGGAGTATGTGTTGGAGAACTTGCCCGGCTCACCCGACAACATTTCCCGTGGTGAGGACGGCGTCTTCTGGGTGGCCTTCCCGAGTACCCGAAATGCGCTGCTCGACCGATTGCTTCCCAAGCCGGGCGCAATCCGGCGGGCCGTGTGGGCCTTGCCCGAGAAACTGTCCCCGCAACCGGCCCAAGTGATTCTGGTGATGGGTATCACCGGAGACGGCGAGGTTCGCCATGTGATCCACGCCAAGGGCGACCGGTACCAGTTCGTCACCGGTGTGCGTGAGCACGGCGGCTGGCTGTATCTGGGGAGTCTGATCGAGGATGCAATCGCCAGGTTTCCCAAGCCGAAGGGCGCATCGAGCACCAAGATCTCGCGGTCCTAGCCGCCGGGACCCGGCGACGTCGCTCAGGGGCGGAGGATGAGCTTGCCGGTGCTGCGCCGGGCGCGCAGGTCCTCGTGGGCACTGCGGGCATCGGCCAGGGCGTAGGCGGCGCCGGGTAGCGTGCGCAACCTGCCGTCGGCGACCATCGACACCAATTCGGCCAAGGGTGCGGCCACCATACCCACGGGATCGACCGCAATGGCGTCGTTGAGCCAGAAGCCGATCACCGATTTCGAGCCCACCATGAGGGCGCCCGGTGACAACGGAGTCGGAGCCTCCCGCGATGCCATGCCGAACGTCACCAGCCGACCGAAACGGGCCAGCGCGGAGAGGGACTCATCGAAGACCCGCCCGCCCGTCATCTCCAGGACGATGTCGACGCGCGAGCCACCATTGGCCTTCCTGAGCGCCCCGGCGAGGTCTTCGGTGGCGGGGTCCACGGCCGCATCGGCGCCGAGTTCCAGAGCCAGGTCGCGCTTCTCAGCAGTGCCCGCTGTCGCTATCACTCGTCCGGCGCCGAAGCGTGCGGCCAACTGAACCGCGAGGCTTCCCACGCCGCCAGCCGCAGCGTGCACGACGACCGACTCTCCCGAAGCCAACCGTGCCGACGTACGCAGCAGATGCCACGCGGTCAGCCCTTGTACCAGCAGCGAGAGCGCGGCGTTGTCCGAGACACCCGGCGGGACCTCAAACGTGGCCAAAGGATTCACCAAAGCCAGCTCGGCATACCCGCCCTTGCCGGTGGCGGTGAATCCGCAGACGCGCCGGCCGTCGGGCAGTAGCCCCAGCACCTCGGCTCCGGGCACCATCGGCAACTCCTGAGCCGACAGGTACGAGTTGTCGGTGGCGTGGGTGTCGGCGTAGTTGACACCGGCCGCCTGCACCTGCAGGACTTGAAGGCCGGAGCCCTCAGGCGCTTCGGGATCCGCAACGTCCGCTGGGACCAGCACTTCGGGGCCGCCGAACTGGACTACCTCTATGGCACGCATGGGCACACCCTAGACCCCGGGTCGGGGGTGAGCACGGTCAGGTCAGCGGCCGCTGACCGCCGGAGACCGTGATGTCGAGGGGGTGGTTGGTCGGGGTCCCGAGCAGGAAGCCCTGGCCCAGACTGAAGCCGGCGCGGAGTAGTTCCTGGCGCTCCGCCTCCGTCTCAACGCCCTCGACGACGATCGTGACATCGAGGGCTCGGACCATGTTGACCACACCCCGAAGAAACGCTTCGTGCCGAGGGCTGTCTGGGGTGGGCGAACGCACGAAGTCGCGGTCGACCTTGACGATGTCCACGCCGAGACGTTCGAGTTGGGTGAGCGAACTGTAGCCGGTTCCGAAGTCGTCCAACGCGACCCTGACCCCGGCCCGACGAAGGAGCGAGAGCGATGAGGCGACGGCCTCGCCCTCGGCAAGGCTGTGCTCGGTCACCTCCAGCACCAGGCTTGTCGCCTGGACGTCCGTGCCCTCCAATGCGGCCAGCACAAGAGTTGGGAAACCCGGTTCGAGTAGCTGTTGCACGGAGACGTTGACCGACATCACCACGGCCGGCGACATGCCTTCGGAGCGCCAGCGCGCGAGTTGTTCCAGGGCCTCCTCAAGTACCCAGCCACCTATGGCGACGATCTCCCGGTTCTCCTCCGCCATGTCGAGGAACGCATCGGGAGGTACCAGGCCATGGCCAGGACGCTCCCATCGCAGCAGGGCCTCGTATCCGAAGACCTCGCCGCTGGTCATGTCGAGGATCGGTTGGTAGAGCAGGCGCAGTTCAGAATTCTCGGTCGCCTTCTTCAACGCACTGCTCAGCTTCAACCTGTCGGTGGCTTCTGCTGCGAGGGTGCTGTCGAACAGGTGCCAACGGTTGCGGCCGTCGGCCTTGGCCCGGTACATAGCGAGGTCGGCCTCGTGCAGTAGCTCGCCAGCGGTTGACGTGTTCGCATTGATGGCAACCCCGATACTCGCAGTCACCCACACCGGGGTATCGGCGATGATGATCGGCTCCGCCAGATCGCTCAACAGACGCTGCGCCAGTTCGGCCGCGCCCTGACCGGCCTTCAGCCCGGGGCATAGGACGACGAACTCATCGCCCGCGAGCCGAAACAGGATGTCGTCTGCCCGGATCGCGGCATGAATCCTTCGGACCACGCTCACCAGCAACTGGTCACCCGCCTCATGGCCCAGCGAGTCGTTGACGTCCTTGAAGCGGTCGAGGTCGACGAACAGCACACCGAGCGAGGAATCCGGCGTCCTGTGTCGCAGCAGACTCTCTAACTCGTCCATCAAGGTCAGTCGGTTCGGCAGGCCGGTGAGCGGATCATGGCGGGCCTGGAAGGTGAGCCGTTTCTCCGCGTCGTCACGCTCCACGGCGATGGCGAGCAGGCCCGCGCAGACACCGGCCTGTTCCCTTGCCTCGTCACTCAGGTCGCTGGGCGCGAACACCTCGAGACGCGCCTGGTTGGCCGGGGCGCCGCTGGCCTCGGTCGGAATCCTGGTGCTCTGGATCTGCCTCTGCCACACGGGTCGGGCGGCGGATTCGGCGTCCTCGGGTGGTACCGGACCCGAGGTCACAACCAGCCCACCGCAGCTGACCCTTGCTCCGGTTTCGGGTCTGTCCAACACCGCCAGGTCGGCCACCAGGGCGAGGGTGTCCGCCAAGGGTTGGCCGGTGGCGATCGCCTCCAGCACCCGCGACTGGCCCGCTGACGCGCGTCCGGCGCCTGCCAGCGCTGATCTAGCCGTCATCAGGGCGGCTTCTTCCTCGGCGAGCAACTGTCGTGCCCGTCGGTTGTTGAGCACAAGGAGGCGGGCGATGGTGGCTGCCAGGGCGGCGGCCAACAGGATCGACGCGATCACGAGCCGGGTCTGGCGTCGTTGCGTGTCCGCCTGTTGTTGGGCGATGTCCCTGCTCCTGGCCGCGGCCTTCTGTTGATACTCGGTGACCAGTTGTTTCCCCTGGAAATCGAGATTGTCGACGACGGGCAGCAGGCTCGCAGACCAACTTGCGCGCTGGGCCTCGGGCAGGATGCCGGTAGGTGCCTTCGCAAACACAGCATCGAAGTCGGCCAGCCCGGCGATGAGTTGCGGGTCGGTGGCCGCGGGGTTGGGACCGTTCTCGCCCACAACCGCGAGGCGCCGGGCCAGCAGGGCGCGCGCCACCTGGACATCGCGCCGGGTGGCGTTGCCGGCCAGCCAGGCGTTGGCCTTCAGGGCGAGGTTGCCGGCCTCTCGCTGGCTGAAGACGAGGTTGGCAGCGTCCGACTCGGTCGTGAGCAGGAATTGGGCGTCGCGTTCCGCCGCCTTCGAGTTCTGGTTGGCCCGGTACACGAGCAGCGAAAGGCAGGCGAGCAACGCCACTCCAAGCACGACGGCGAGGAGTTGCAGGAGCCGAGGTCCGCCATGGGTCCTGCGCATCTTCCCTCCCTTCTCGTCGTGATCGGAGAGTTTCGCGTCCTGCCGTGTTACTGCGTCTGGATCGACCCGAGGCTCCAGGTCCAGGCGTCGAGGTTGGTGGCAGTCGGCGTGCCATCCGGGAAGACGATGCGGATGGGTCCGCCCTCGGACATCGCGATGTCCTTCCCGTCGACCTTCGTGGCGATCAGGGCATCGGAGCCTGTGAAGGTCGTCACGGGCGCGGCGTAGGAGTACTCGTTGATCGCGATGGTGTTGATCGTGGCGGAGTCGGGGATTCCTGCCTTGGCGAGGACCGCGGCCATCGGAACGCCGGTGAACGTCTGCTGCTTCTTGACGAACGGTTCGTTGATCGTGATGGTCTTCTGCTCCAGGCCGCCGAGTTGGTTCAGCGACAGCGTGGTCTGCTTCTTCTCAGGGTTGGTGATGGTCAGGACCGTCTCGTCGGGTGCCGGCGGGTCGACCGGGGGCGCACTGCCGTAGGGGTTGGTGGCACTCGCCGATGCTCCCGGCGAGGCCGCAGTGGCGACACTGCTTGCACTGCTCGTGGCACCCGGTGAGCCGCTCTGAGCGCTGCCGCTCGTTGAGCCGCAGGCGGCCAGGGTCGCTGCTGCAAGCATCGAGACAACGATCATTGACCTGGTTGCGGGCAGTTTTGGCATACTTTCAGGCTAGGCCCTGGCAGTGGCCGTCGCAGCACCTGCCAGCGCAATGTCGTGGGCGTTCCCGCACTCCGCCTACCCGATTGGTCCCGAGGGCGCTACCAAACCTGTGGACGTAGGCGTACCGTGTCCGCATGATTGGCATCGCTAACGGACAACGTCGGATCCCCACCCGCAGGGCGACCATCTCCTTGGTGCTCGCCTCGGTATTGCTCGCGCTTGGCTGGGCACCCAGCGCCAGTGCCGCGAACCCCGTAGCTCCGTCGGCCGCCACCAGGGTGTCGTTTTCCAGGCTGGCAGCCGGTCTGGTCGATCCAACGTCTGTCACCTCTGCGGGCGGTGCCAATCTCTTCATCACTGAACGCGCGGGACGGGTGCGGGTATGGAATCCGAGGCTCGGCTTGCGGCCCACCTCATGGCTGGACCTTCGCAACGTGGTTCGCAGTAGCGGGGGCGAGCAGGGCCTGCTGGGATTGAGTTTCGACCCGAGGTTCGCTGTCACGGGCAGGGCCTACCTGACGTACACCAGGGCGGATGGCGCACTGGTGCTGGCTCTCGTGCGGACCAAGGGTGTCGCGGGCGGGCCCCATGTGAGTCCGATCCTGGTGGTGCCCCACCCCGGCGCTGCGAATCACAATGGTGGCTCGCTGGCGTGGCGGTCGAACGCCGAGTTGCTGCTCGGCACGGGCGACGGGGGCGGGGCCGGTGACGGATTCGATAACGCGCGCCGGCCGACGAGTCGACTGGGGAAGGTGCTGATCGTCGAGGTGAACAAGGCCCGGCCGACGGCGCGGGTATGGCTCAGCGGGGTCCGAAATCCGTGGAAGATGTCGGTGGACTCGTGGCGCGGCGAGGTGCTCATCGGAGACGTCGGCCAGGACACCTTCGAGGAAGTCGACAGACTGCCGTTGAGGACGGTCAGTGGGGACCTGGGATGGCCGTGCAGAGAAGGCCTGTCCACCTACGACTCGGGACGGTGCGCGGGACGTCGGATGATCGCTCCGTTGGCGGTCTTCTGCCACGACACCGTCGCCGGATGCCCGGCTGGGCGAATGGCCGAATCGATCATCGGCGGTTATGTGTATCGCGGGCGCACCGACGCCGCCAGGTTGGCGGGCCAGTACATCGCGGGCGACTTCGTCACCGGCAATGTCTGGACCGTGGCGCCTGGCGGCGCGGTGCGCACTGTGGGCTCCCTGCCGCAACTCACGTCCTTCGGTGAGACGGCCTCCAAGGAGATTGTCGCGGTCACCTACGACGGCAGCCTGTGGCGTCTACGCGCCACCGCGTAATCGACGTTGGCTAGAGGCCGGCCGGCCGGTTGACGGCGTGCGCTCCGACCAACCACGGAATCGCGTTCTCCACGCCGTTGAAGTCGATGTGCAGGTGGGGACCGAAAGCGTGCCCGGTCTCGCCGCTGAGGCCGATCAGCTGGCCCGCTTTGACGTGCTGGCCGCTGGTGACCATGCGCTTACTCAGGTGGGCGTAGGTCATGGTTCCAGGTGTTCCCGGGTGGGAGATCTTGATGACCCGCCCGTAGGAGTAGTAGCCGTTCTGCACGCCGATGCGCGGCTCGTAGCCCACGAGGTCCATTGACGTCACCACCACACCATCACGAATGGCGTACACGGGGGTACCGACGGGAACCGAGATGTCGTGGGTGCTGCCCGGTATGCCGCTGATGGCGACCGGCCAGTAGGTCTTGTTGGCTGCCAGGGCGCGAGCATTGCGGACCTGGGCCTCCAGGACTCGGGCCTGATGCTCGAAGTTGCTGGCGGCTGAGGCAGCGCGCTGGCTCGCCTGTGCGACATGCACGTAGGCAGCGCGCGCGTTGTCGGCAAGGCCGGTCACGTAGCGAACCTCCGCGAGGGCCTGCGTTCGTGCGGGGCCGGAGGAGGCGTTGACACGCTTGGCGAGGGCGTTTCGTTTGGCAACCAGGCTGAGGTACTGCGCCTTCGCCTTCGCGGCGAGCTTGGCCCGGTCAGCAGCCACCTTCTTGGCTTTGTTGGCTGCGGTGCGCGCAGCGGCGGCCTGCTGACCGAGGGTCTGCGTTTTCGCGGCCGTTGTGACCGCGGCCGGCGCTGGTTGTGCTGCGGGGGCTGCCTGGGCAACGCTGGGAACGAGACCGATCGCGGCGGCCGACACCGCAAGGCCTGCGACCGCGACCCTGCTTGTGCGGCGGGTGCGAGGGCTGGACGTAGTGGAGGTCGTGGACCTGGACATACGGGATCAATGCTCCTTGTTGGGGGTGTACGCCGGCAGCGATTGGCGGTGCTTGGCTTGCCGAACGCGATGCAGGCGCCTCGGCCTGCCATTTCAAGGTAGGTGAATCCGCAACGACTCCTGGGGCCAGGAGTGTGACGTAGCCAACGTCAACCCACTTGATTGGGTAAGCGATGTGTCGGAAGTCGCAAAAACGGGCGTTTGTCGCTCTATGGGCCAGCTCCGTCGGGACAAAAAGTGTTGGAGTGGACCGCTGGAGTCCTCCTACCTATGACAACGAAGTAGCCGGTCGGCAGGTCGGCCCAACATGGGGAGGTCGTCATGAGCAGGACAATGCACGATGCGCGCGAGGGGTTTGTGGTGCCGTGGCTGAGGGTGGGCATCGTCGGGGTGGCCGCGACGATGGCGGCGGTCCCACTGGTCGCCGGTCCCGCACAGGCGGGGCCTCCGCTGGGTACAGCGACCGGTCGGGTGGTGAACAGCATCACCGGCGCCCCGGTGGCCAACGCCGGGGTCACGTTCACACTGCTGGGCACCACCGAGAGCTGGACCACCCGCACCGGCAAGGATGGGCGATTCAAGGTCGAGAACATCCCGGCCGAGGAACACGTCCTGACGATTCAGGGTCCCCGTGGCTACGAGTCAGGCTATGTGGGGTGCCCTGTCAAACGGATAGCTCAAGCCGGTGCCTTCCCCAGGCTCATCTGGGTCAAGCCGGTGGTTCCCACCTGGGGCGAGTCGTGCTCGATGGGCGCCCAAGCCCTGGGGCGCATTGACCTCGACCCGCGTGGCGCGATCGGGGTCCGACGGTGATCGGCGACGATCCGGACTCTCATTGCCGCGACCAAGTGTGCACCGTTGGGTGCACACTTGGAAGATGGACCTTCGAGTTCTCAGCGAACGCCTTTCGGTTTGCCGACTACCCGCTGATTCGTCCTGGCCGACGGCTCCACCTGACCGGTCCTTCTATTCAGTCACCCGCACCGGCGACGAGGTGTCGGTCGTGTGTGTCGAGGATGCCGTGCCGGTGGGCGATGACGTGCGGGTGGAGCCCGACTGGCGGGCGCTGGAGGTCGCCGGTCCGCTGGATTTCGCCATGATCGGGGTCATCGCTGAGCTGACGGCGCCGTTGGCGGATGTGGACGTCAGCGTCTTCGTGGTGTCGACCTACGACACGGACTACCTTCTGGTGCACGCGGCTGCCATCGAACCAGCCATCGCCGCCTTGAGAGGGGCAGGACACCACGTGGTTGCGGGCTGACCTGCTAGGTCGGCGCGTCTCCCTCCGGAAGGATGACTCGGACGGTCGCGTGCAGGAACCAGCCGCGTGTGCCGACCGACCCGCTTCGGCCGATGCTCAGGGCTGGTGTGCATTCGGGACTTCGGGAAACAGCACACCCTGGGCCGCGAGCGAGCCGCGAAGGCCGCCGCCACGGCCGCGCAGAACGTAGGCCAGACAGACCGCCAGGAACGCCCCGAGGAAGGGTCCGGCCACGTACACCCAGAAGGCGGTGAAGTCCAGGCTGGCGAGGTCGGGTCCGAAACTGCGCGACGGATTCATGGACGCACCCGAGAGCGGCGCTGCCCAGAGGCCGGCGAGTGCGATGTAACTGCCCACTCCGATGGCGGCGACTATCCCGAGGTTCTGGGCGCCGGAGGAGGTTCCCAGGATCACGCTGAGAAGCCCGAACGTGAGCAACGCCTCCACGAACATGGCTTGCAGGTTCGTCGTCGCGGCCCCGGGGTAGTTGGCGCCATGACTGGCGGATACCCCGACGAGGTATTGGAGCATGAGGGCCGCGAGTGTCGCACCGATCAGCTGCGAGATCACATAGCCGGGCACCCTGCGCCACGGGAAGTCACCCCGGGCCGCGAAGGCGCAGCTTACGGCGGGGTTGAAGTGCGCACCTGAGATCTTGCCCATGAACATGATCATCGCCATGACCATGGCACCCGGGGCGATGACGGCCGCGGCCTCGGTGACGGTTCCGGGGTACTTCGTGGCAACCATGGGGGCGCCGGCGGCCACCGTCACCAGGAAGAAGGTCCCGACTATTTCCGAAACCACCCGCCGCCACTCCTGCCGGGGGTCATGGAAGTCGTTGAACCTCTCGATCGCCTCCCGTTGCAGGGCGTCCAGCAGGTTCTCACGACTCTGCTCGTACTGCGCGGG
>CAYMPK010000016.1:19557-21412 GCA_964392145.1 uncultured Actinomycetes bacterium
CGGGTGTCTCGTTCGGATCGGCGGGACCGTCTTGCCCGTCGGGCTTCTTGGCCGGCGTGGTGTTCATCGGACCTCCTTGATCGCTTGCGCCCCGGTGGGCTTGGTCGAGTCACGTACTCCGGGAATGAGCTTGGCCACCGCGGCGGCTGCCACGGCCAAGGGTATGAGTTCCGGTCCGCCCACGAGCAGCCCGAGAACTATGCCGAGTGCCAAGGTGACTGCCCACTTGGGGTGAGCGAGGTAGATCACCGCAGCCGTCATCCCGGCGACGGCGGCGGCGTTCGCGTAGTCCGGTGTCACAGTCGTGGCGATGGCGCCGATCCCTGCCCCGATGAAGATGGCCGGGAAGAACGGACCGCCTCGAAATCCACCGCCCATGCTCAGCGAGTAGGCCAACCACTTGATGAGCACGGTGAGTCCGATCGCTCCGGCCGTGCCGAGAGCAAGCAGGGGCTTAACCTCGTGTTCGCCGCTTGTCAGGACCAGCGATATCTCGTTTGCGGTACCCAATGTGTAGCCGAGTGCCAGCGCCCCGACCAGGAAACCGGCCGCCGCCAAGACGACCGTGCGAGGGCGGTCACCACCGTGCAACCGCAGGACTCCTATGGACAGGAAGCGGCCCAGGGCTATCGCCGCGGTCGTCACGGCGGCCACACCCACCGCGCCGACGAGGTCCTTCCAGTCGAACACGTAGTCCGGAGAGACCGAGAAGGTGCCGCCCAGCGACGGGCCGACGAAGATCGCGAAGAGGGCACCGACGGTCGCCCCGCGGGTGACGTCCATGGCGCGGCTGCGGCTGGCGATCTCCGTTCCGACGAAGGCGCCGGTGGACACCATCGCGACTTCGGGACCGAGCACGAGACCGCCGACAAGTGTCGCGGCGATGGCGCCGATCACCCACGGGTATTGCTTGCCGGTGACTGGTTGCAGCGCGATGCCGAACATCGGGTTGTGGCCGTCGGCACCGGAACGCAGCCAGGCCACCGCGACGCCGGCCAGCGTCGGCACCGCCAGGGCGAGGACCACCACCCCCGCCGTGGGAAGTTTCGACGGGGCGTACACCCACAGGAGGTCGATTGCGGCCTGCAGGATGGTCAGGACCAGATAGCCCAACGGCAGGCTCAAGACCGCGATGAGGACGCCGAAACCAACCGCGCGTCCGTGTCGCTTGTCGGCCATAACCGATACCTTGGCAGAGCCGGAGGGGTGGCGCGCGCGGGACTCTCCGACCCGCGAGGTTGCGGCGGAAAATCTTCGATTCGTCACCTGGCAGTCGTCGCGGCCCCTACCCTGCGTGCGTGGACATCTTCATCATGGTGGTGCTTCTCGTGGTCGGCATCCTGGTCTACCGAGGCGCCAAGCGGGGCCTCATCATCGGTCTCTGGTTCCTCGCGCTGCTGGCGACGATCGCGTTGTTCCGCTACCACGTCACCTCTCCGCTGGATCTGAGCTTCTGATGGCGACTGACACTCAGGCGGCTGACTCGCCGGTCGAAGCCCACGACGACGAGCGCAATCCACTGCTGAGCGCCCTTGTGTACTGGGGCGCCCACGTATGGATGCTCGGCTACACAGTCGTGATGCTCATGGCGTTCTCGGTGCAGTTCCTGCAGGGCGAGTACCCATGTCCACTGTGCATGTTGCAGCGCTACGGGATGATCCTGAGCACCCTCGGGGCGATGTGGATCATCATGCAGGCCCGCAGGGGGGAATTGACCACCGGACGATACGCGCAGGGACTGGGCCTCGGTGTGCTGGCCGCTGCCACCGGCACCTCGGTGTCGGTTCGACAGATCCTCCTTCACATCCTGCCGGGAGATCAGGGCTATGGCAGCAAGGTGTTGGGGATGCATTTG
>CAYMPK010000017.1:0-223 GCA_964392145.1 uncultured Actinomycetes bacterium
GCTCGTGCCGGTCAGTTCGAGGATCGGCAGGTACAGCAGCGGCAGCACCACCAGCTGGACCGCGATGCCGACCACCAGGCCGATCGGGACGTCGAGCGGTCGGACCGCCAGGCCGAAGTCGTCGACGAGTCCGCCGCCCTTGGTCCCGGCCAGGTACACCGACCCCAGGTAGCCGCCCCACAACGGCACCTGCAGCAGCGCGGCGGCCGCCATCGGGATGTCG
>CAYMPK010000017.1:233-536 GCA_964392145.1 uncultured Actinomycetes bacterium
CAACCGCCGGCGCCCATCGCCACGACGGTGGCGACCACGGCCAGGGCCTGGGCCAGGAGGAAGCCGAGTGCGACCTCGCCGAGACCCCACCGCTGCTGCGCCGGGTCCATCCAGGACCGGGTGTCGACCACGACGGGGGACGCTCAGGCGCCGATGAGGTCGAGCCGGCCGTCCCGCAGGGACGCCACGGCCCGACCGTCGCGCAGCTCCCAACCCCGGGGCACCCGCACCGTGTCGGCGTGCAGCAGGCAGAGGTCGTGCACCATCGGGTGGTCCTCGGCGGCGAGGTCCTCGAGCCACACC
>CAYMPK010000017.1:546-2307 GCA_964392145.1 uncultured Actinomycetes bacterium
AGCTCCTGCTCACGGCGGGCACCGTACCGGCGGGTCGTCGTCGGGGTGGGGATGCCCCACGCCGACGGCACGGGCCGATGGCACCCTTCTCAGCCTCGGCATGTCGGAACGCGGGCCGGGCTCCTAGGCTGAGGGGATGCCTCCCGAGCCCAACGACGCCCCCACGCCCCCCGGCAAGGCCCGACCCAACGGTCTGCCGTCGTGGCTGCTGTGGGTGCTGGTCGCGGTGGTCGGACTCACCGTCGTGAGCGCCCTGTCGCTGAACTCCGCCCAGCAGAAGCAGATCGCGTTCTCCACCTTCACCGAGCAGGTCGCCGACGGCAAGGTCAAGACCGTCACCTGGAACAACGTCGACCAGTCGATCACGGGCACCATGAAGTCCGGCGAGGACTTCGTCACCACCGGTCCCGCCGAGCCCACCCCCGAGCTGCTGCAGTCGATGGAAGAACACGACGTCGAGGTCGAGTTCGCCACCCCGACGCCCAACCTGTTCGTCCAGCTCCTGCCGCTGCTGCTCCCGCTGCTGCTGATCGTCGGCTTCTTCGCATGGATGAACCGGCGGGCTCAGGGCCAGATGAGCGGGATCATGTCGATCGGACGGTCTCGGGCCAAGACCTACACGACCGAGCGCCCGGCCACGCTGTTCAACGACGTCGCCGGCTACGAGGGCGTCAAGACCGAGATCCGCGAGGTCGTCGACTTCCTCAAGGAGCCGGAGCGCTTCCTCGAGATCGGCGCCAAGATCCCCAAGGGCGTGCTGCTGGTCGGCCCTCCGGGCACCGGCAAGACCCTCATCGCCCGGGCCGTCGCCGGCGAGGCCGGCGTCCCGTTCCTGTCGGTGTCGGGGTCGGACTTCATGGAGATGTTCGTCGGCGTCGGCGCCAGCCGGGTCCGCGACCTGTTCGAGTCCGCCCGCAAGCACGGCCGGGCGATCATCTTCATCGACGAGATCGACTCGGTCGGCCGCAAGCGCGGCGCCGGCCTCGGCGGCGGCAACGACGAGCGGGAGCAGACGCTCAACCAGATGCTCTCGGAGATGGACGGCTTCGAGGGCACCGACGGCGTCGTCATGATCGCGGCCACCAACCGGCCCGACATCCTCGACCCGGCGCTGCTGCGCCCTGGTCGGTTCGACCGGCAGATCGCCGTGGAGCGGCCCGATCTGCAAGGGCGCGAGGACATCCTCAAGGTCCACGCCAAGGGCAAGCCGATGGCCGAGAAGGTCGATCTGCGCGCCATCGCACGCCGGACACCGGGCTTCACGGGTGCCGACCTGGCCAACGTCTTGAACGAGGCCGCCCTGCTGACCGCCCGAGAGGGCAAGGCACTCATCGACGACTCCGCCTTGGACGAGGCGATCGACCGGGTGCTCGCGGGCCCCCAGAAACGCACCAGGGTGATGAACGATCACGAACGGCGCATCACCGCCTACCACGAGGGCGGCCATGCCCTGGTGGCGGCGGCGCTGCCGAACTCCGACCCGGTGCACAAGATCACGATCCTGCCCCGCGGCCGGGCGTTGGGTTACACGATGGTGCTGCCCGATGAGGAGCGCTACTCGACGACCCGCAACGAGATGCTGGATCAGTTGGCGTACATGTTGGGTGGTCGTGCCGCGGAGGAGATGGTCTTCCACGACCCCACGACCGGCGCCGCCAACGACATCGAGAAGGCGACCGGGGTCGCCCGGGCGATGGTCACCCAGTACGGCATGACCGAGCGGCTGGGCGCGATCCGCTACGGCACCGACAACACCGAGGT
>CAYMPK010000017.1:2317-21157 GCA_964392145.1 uncultured Actinomycetes bacterium
GAATCACTGGATCGATATCAAGAACGCTGACGCCGTGCTCATCATGGGCAGCAACTGCGCCGAGCACCACCCCATGACCTTCCGCTGGATAAACAAGGCCAAGGAGAAGGGCGCCTACGTCATGCACGTGGACCCCAAGTTCTCGCGCACCTCGGCCCGAAGCAACCTGCACGTGCCCATCCGCTCCGGCACCGACAACACCGAGGTGTTCCTCGGCAGGGACATGGGCCACCAGCGGGACTACTCCGAGGAGATCGCGGCCGCGATCGACGAGGAGGTTCGTTCCCTGATCGAATCCGCCCACCAGGATGCGTACGAGATCCTGTTCGACAACCGCGACATCCTCGACGATCTGGTGACGCAACTCCTCGAGAAGGAGACCCTGGACAAGGAGCAGGTGGCTGAGGTCTTCGCCCAGATCCGACGGCGTCCAGCCCGTCCCGCTTGGACGGGTTCCGCCCGCCGTGCGCCGTCCTCCCAGGCGCCGGTCGACTTCCCGGTGAAGGCTGATGCGGCCGACTCGGGGAGCGCGGAGTCCCAGTCCACGCAATGATCTTCGACGTGGATGATTCAGAGGACTTCCAACTAGCCGCACAGACTGCGACCGCAGGCCTGCCCGCACCGCCCGGTTTCGACGCCGAACGGGCGGAGGCCGCGATACGGGAGTTGCTGATAGCCGTCGGGGAGGACCCGGACCGTGACGGTCTGATTGAGACCCCGGCGCGGGTGGCGCGGATGTACGCGGAGATGTTCTCCGGCCTCGGGCAGTCTCCGGGCGACGTCCTGTCGACGACCTTCGACCTTGCTCACGATGAGCTCGTCCTGGTGCGTGACATTGAGATCTGGAGCATGTGTGAGCACCACTTGGTGCCCTTCTACGGAAAGGCCCACGTCGGGTACATCCCGGAGGCCGACGGCCGGATCACCGGCCTGTCGAAGTTGGCGCGGGTGGTGGATATCTACTCGCGACGCCCGCAGGTGCAGGAACGCCTGACCACCCAGATAGCCGACGCCCTGGTCGAGTACCTGAACCCGCGTGGCGCGATCGTGGTCATTGAGTGTGAACACCTCTGCATGGCGATGAGGGGCGTGCGCAAGCCGGGGAGTCGCACCATCACCAGCGCCGTCCGCGGGCTGCTGATGTCGCCGGCCACCCGCGCCGAGGCTATGAGTCTGATCATCGGACGCTGACGGTCCGCGACGATGACCCACCGAACGCCCGCCGGCCTCCCTCGAGACCTCAGCGGGTCGGAGCGCACGTTGGTGATGGGCGTGCTGAACGTGACGCCCGATTCCTTCAGCGATGGCGGTCGGTTCGCCACCGCGGACGCCGCGATAGCGGAGGGCTGCCGACTGGCAGCCGCCGGCGCCGACGTGGTGGATGTCGGCGGTGAGTCGACTCGGCCGGGAGCCCAGCGGGTCTCCGAGTCGGAGGAGCGCGACCGGGTATTGCCGGTGGTGGCGGGACTGGCGGCGGCCGGGGTGTGGGTGAGCGTGGACACCATGCGGGCGGGCGTTGCCGCGGATGCGGTGGCCGCTGGGGCCGTGATCGTCAACGATGTCAGCGGCGGCCTGGCCGATGCGGAGATGTTGGCCGCTGTTTCCGGAATGTCGGTTCCATACGTGCTGATGCATTGGCGGGGCCATGGTTGGCACATGGACTCGCAGGCCAAGTACGACGACGTCGTCGCTGAGGTGCGTTTGGAGTTGTCCGCCCGCCTCGACGCCTGCGACGCGGCCGGTATCGACGCGAACCGGGTCGTGCTGGACCCCGGCATCGGCTTCGCCAAGCGGCCGGAACACAACTGGGCGCTGCTGCGCGGGTTGGATCAGCTGGCCGAACTGGGCAGGCCGCTGCTCGTGGGGGCCTCCCGCAAGCGGTTCCTCGGCGCACTGCTGTCCGACGATGGGCAGCCGCGTGACATCGACGGCAGGGAGGACGCCACCGTGGCGGTCACCACCCTCGCCGCTGCGGCCGACGTCTGGGCCGTCCGGGTGCACTCGCCGCGCAGCAGCGCCGACGCGGTCGCGGTGGTCGAAGCCTGGCGGGGGTCGCCATGAGCCGGCCCAGGGACACCATCGAGATCCTTGGCCTTCGAGGTGTCGGGTTTCACGGGGTGTTCGACCACGAACGACGCGACGGGCAGGAGTTCGTGGTCGATGTTCGCATCACCGCCGACTTCAGCGCGGCTGCTGGCAGCGACGACCTCACCGACACCATCGACTACGGTCACGTCGGCGAACTCGTGCTGGCGAGGATCGTCGGCGAGCCCTTCGACCTGATCGAGAAGCTGGCCGACGTCATCGCCGTGGATCTCGCGGCGCTTCCCGGGGTGCTCACGGTTCAGGTCACGGTCCACAAACCGCGCGCCCCGATGCCGGTGCCCTTCGACAACGTGTCGGTCTCGCGCTACCGCAGGGGTTCCTGCCGGGCGGTCATCGGCCTTGGCTCCAATCTCGGAGACCGGGCATCGGAACTCCAATACGGACTCTCGGCGCTCGCCGCGGACCCTGCCACCGAGGTGGCCGCCGTGTCGCGGGTGTACGCCACCGCGCCGGTCGGAGGTCCCGAGCAACCCGACTATCTCAACGCGGTCGCGGTCGTGAACACCACCCTCGACCCCTGGCAGCTGCTGCGGCTGTGTCAGCGGATCGAGGCGGGTGCCGGGCGGGAACGAACGGTTCGATGGGGCCCCCGCACGTTGGATCTGGACATCCTCGACTTCGCCGGTCAACGCTGGGCCGATCCAGATCTGACGCTTCCACACCCCCGGGCAACTGAACGGGCATTCGTGCTGGCGCCATGGACGGAGGTCGAACCGGATGCCCGGCCCGGGGGCCACGGCCCGACCGTGGCGCAGTTGTTGCGGGCCCTCCCGGGTGACCAACCGGTGGCCCTCGCCCCCGGTCTTCGGCTTACGCTGGTCCCGTGACTCCGACCCGGCCGTCGCTCCTGCTGGCCCTCGCCTTGATCGCCTTGGTGCTGGGCGTGGCGGTCGCCGATCTCTACGACACATTGGTCGGCTTGCGGTTGCCGGTGCCGTGGACCACCGCGGTCACCGTTGTCGCGATCGACCTGGGCCTGCTCGGCTGGACGCTGGTCTTCCGGAACCGGTTGAAGCGGGAAGGTATCCACCTCAACCCGTTCGTCGCCATGCGCACAGCAGCTCTGGCCATGGCCGCTTCCCGCGCAGGCGCCCTGGTGGCCGGCTTCTTCGCGGGTGTCGGATTCTGGTACGCGCTGGACCTCTCGGTGTCGATCGCCCGTGAAAGGCTCACCATCTGCGCCGTCAGCGCGGTCGCGGGCGTCGTGCTGGCCCTCGTCGCGATCTGGTTGGAACGGATCTGTCGGCTTCCCAAGGACCCGGACGACGCGGAAGGGCTCCCCCTCGAGGATGAATCCGGCTCGGACTGGGTCCACCCACGCGACTCAACCAGCCACCCACGCATTCGTGAGCCCCGCTAGGATCGAGGGCATGAGTTCCGACGAGGTGTACGAGGACCTTCCCTACCTTGAACTGCGTGATTGGGCCTTCAAGGTGGCCGAGAGGCGCCACGACTTCAAGTTCTTCTACGACCTCTACGCCCACAGCCCGGCAATGCAGGCCGTCTCCAGCGAGGGCGGCTCGCTTGGCGAGATCGGCGGTTCGATCATCGAAGTCGTCAAAGGCGCCGAAGAGACGTTCGGGGAGGACTCGGTCGGCGATATGCAGCCGCTGTTCGTGGCCCGATTCGCGACCTACCTCCGCGACCATCCGAAGGATGCAGCCGCTGCCAAGGCGGAACTCGGTTAGCCGAACCGTGTCCCGGGATCGGCGCCTCCGGCGGGGTTCGCAGCTACGCCGCGCCTCGTAGCGCCGCGTGGATCGAGTCCAGGGTCAGCAGCCGGGCCGGTCCGCCGTCGGTGACCACGCTCACCTGGCCCTCCGGGGATTCCAGCAGGGCCGTCAGCGCGTCCTGCAGGGAGACCTCGGCCCCGATCTCCGGTAGCCCTGCGGTGTCCACGGCTGCCGTGTCGAGCATCGGAAGCGGGGTCACCGAGAGCCGTTTCAAGGTGCGGTCGTGGCCGACGAAATCGGCCACGAACTCGTTGGCGGGATGGGCGAGGATCTCCGCCGGCGGCGCGTACTGCTCGAGAATTCCCCCGACGTTGAGCACCGCTATCCGGTCGGCCATCCGCACGGCCTCATCGATGTCGTGCGTCACCAGCACAACCGTCTTCCGAACCTGCTGCTGAAGGTCGAGGAAACTCTCCTGCAGCCGTCCCCGGGCGATCGGATCGACCGCCCCGAAAGGCTCGTCCATCAGCAGCACCGGCGGGTCGGCGGCCAGGGCTCGTGCGACCCCGACCCGCTGTCGTTGTCCGCCCGAGAGTTGATTCGGGTAGCGGTCGCCGTAGAGAGCCGGCTCCAGCCCCACCAACTCGAGCAACTCGTCGGCGCGACTGGCGATCGTGGACTTGTCCCAGCCCAACAGTTGGCAGACGGTGCCGATATTGCGGCGGACCGTGTAGTGGGGGAAGAGCCCCACCGCTTGGATCACGTAGCCTATGTGGCGGCGCAACTCGGTCACGTCGACGCCGGCGACGTCGATCCCGCCGACCAGCACGGTCCCGGCGGTGGGGTCGATCAGCCGGTTGATCATCCGCATCGTGGTCGTCTTGCCGCAGCCCGAAGGCCCGACGAGCGCGCAGATCTCGCCGCGTCCGATGGCCATGTCGAGGTCGTCAACGGCAACCGTGCCGCCGGGGAACTCTTTCGTCACATGGTCAAGACGGATCATCGGATCGGCGCTACTGTCCATGACTGTGAACCTCCTGGCCCTGGCCGCGGACGCTGCGAACCCATGGTTCTCCTGGGATTACGTCACCAGTCACACCCAGGAACTGCTGCAGGCCGGCGAGGAACATGTGCTCTTGACGGTTTCAGCGGTCGTCCTGGCGCTCGTGGTGGCCTTCCCGTTGGCGGCCGTGGTCAGAAGGTACCGGCGACTGCAAGGTCCTGTCCTGGCTCTCACCGGAGTTCTCTACACGATCCCATCACTCGCGCTGATCTCGCTGCTGTGGCCGGTATTCGGCCTGAGCCCGGTGACGGTGATCATCGCCTTGGCCGTGTACGCCCTGCTGGTCGTGCTGCGCAACACCGTGGTGGGCCTGGACGGGGTGTCCCCCGAGGTGGTGGAGGCAGCCCAGGGGATGGGAATGGGCAAGCGTCAGACCCTGGTCAAGGTGGAACTCCCGCTGGCCGTTCCGACGATCCTGGCCGGGGTGCGGGTCGCGACCGTGTCCACGGTGGGCCTGGTCACGATCGGTGCGCTGGTCGGCTACGGCGGTTTCGGGCAGTTGATCCTTTCGGGATTCGAGCAGAACTTCTATCACGCGCAGATCGCCACCGCGACTATCTGCTGTGTGCTGCTCGCCGTCATCTTCGAGTTCCTGCTTTTGGGCGTGCAACGCGGAGTCGCTCCGTGGACGAGGCGGCGAGCCGGGGCATGAACATCTTTCAGTGGTTCACCGACCCGGCCAACTGGTCCGGACCGGACGGCATCCCGGTTCGAACGATGCAGCACATCGTCATCAGCGCCGGTGCCATGCTCATCGCTCTGGCGATCGCGATGCCGATCGGGCTGATCCTCGGCCACAAGGGCAAGGGCGCCTTCCTCGCCAACAACGTGGGCAATATCGGCCGCGCGGTGCCGGTGCTGGGCGTACTCATCATCTTCGCCTCGATCACCGTCATCGGCGTTGGTGACGTGGCGGCCATCCTGGCTCTGGCGCTGTTCGCGATCCCCCCGTTGCTGACCAATACCATCACCGGAATCTCGGAGGTCGACCCCGAGGTGCGCGACGCCGCTCGAGGACTGGGACTGAGTGGCTCGCAGATGCTGCGGAAGGTCGAACTGCCATTGGCGGTCCCGTTGGTGGCCGCCGGCATCCGAACGGCCACCGTGCAGGTGGTGGCGACGGCGTCACTCGCAGCCATCGTCGGATCGGGTGGCTTGGGGCGCTACGTCGTCGATGGTTTCGCGACTCAGGACACGACCTTGATCCTGGCCGGCGCCATCCTCACGGCGGCGATCTCGCTGGCTGCCGAAGGGGTGATGGCAGTGGCTCAGCGGGTTGTGACGCCCAAGGGGCTGACCGCGGAGTCCGTCACGGACGAGTCCATGATGGACGTCGACCCCACCGCTGCGGCACCCGCGGCCGCGGCGGGGGTTTGAGGAGACACCGTGGACGCCAGCCCTGCCCGACCGCCGCGTCTGCTGAGGCGGATGGCGATGCTGTCGGTCACAGTCCTGGCAGCGGCCACGCTGAGTTCCTGCTCCGCGATCGGAATGGGTGATGCGTTCATCGTCGCCAGCACCAACTTCAGTGAGACGCGCATCATCGCCAACATGTACCAGCAGGTGCTGGCAGCCCACGGCATTGACGCCCGGGTGAAGGAGCTGACGACTCGGGAGATCATCGCCCCGGCCCTCCAGAAGGGCGAGCTGCAGGCAACTCCGGAGTACCTGGGCAGTTTCACCGAGTACCTCAACAAGAAGACCAACGGCCCGGACGCTCCACAGGTCGCCAATGGGAACACCCAGCAGACGCTGCAGGCTGGGCAGGCCCTGGCCGGGCCGCGTCAGATCACCCTGCTGACGCCGTCCCCTGCGCAGGATCAGAACGCTTTCGCCGTGACCGCTGACTTCGCCGCCCGGACGGGCATCCGTAGCCTCAGCGAGTTGGCGACCTGGTCGCAGACCAACAAACTCATCCTCGGCGGGCCCCCGGAGTGCCCGAAACGGCCTTTCTGTCTGCCGGGGTTGGAAGGGACCTACGGTGCGAAGGTCGCGCAATTCGTGCCGCTGGACGCAGGAGGCCCGCTGACGGTGCAGGCCCTCAACCAGGGCAAGATCACGACCGGGGTCATCTTCTCCTCATCGGCTGCCGTCTCGGCCAACAACTACCTGCTACTGGTCGACGACAAGGGGCTGCAGACGGTGGAGAACCTAACGCCCGCGGTATACAGCCCAGCCGTGACCGATGAGGTGCGGCGGCAGTTGGACGCGGTCTCCGCGGCCCTGACCACCGAGGATCTTCGAAACCTGAACAGCCAAGTGGACGAGGATCGCATGAACCCGAGGCTGGTTGCCGAGGAGTTCCTCAAGTCGAAGGGTCTGCTGTGAAGGCGGTACCGGTGGGCTACTTATCGATGTCGCCGGCGACCAAGAGGTAGCTGAACAGCGCAACCGGGAGGTCGTCCAATGCCGTGCCGGGCAGTGCGACGCTCAGTGACTGCGCGTTGTTGAAGGACGCGGTGCGTAGCTTCAGCCGATACGGCATGGGTCCACCGCGGGACACCAGGTACCAGCCGTTGATTCCGGTGGGGTTCTCGGTTGCGCCGTAAGCGTGGCCCTCAGGAACCCGGAGCACTTTCGGCAGCGGAACGTCCACCGGACCAGGTGGCAACCCGGCCAGCCAATCCGCGGTCGCGGCGACGACCGCACGGCTGCTTCGGGCTTGGTCGAGCAGGATCTCGAACCGGGCCTCCGCGTCCCCCGCGCTGGCCGTCGCGCGGTGCAGGACCCCGCCGTCGATCAGCCTCTGGTAGACCTCATCCGCGTCGTCGGCCCCGGCAATGCGGTCGAATCGAAGGTCAAGCTGCTGTCCCGACGCGCGGGCGACGGGCCCACTGGCGGCGAAGTCGGCAGCCTGGGCGTCGGTCAACACCGCAACCCCGCGTGTCCGGTAGGCCAGCGCCTCGAAGGCATCGGTCAGGACCGTGACCGCCGAGTCGAGTTCCGACAGCACAGCCGGCAGTGAGGCCAACCACTCAGGGCTCGCATCCGCCCGCAGGCCGCCCACCCTCATAACCATCAGATGCATCCGTGCCCCGGAGTAGCCCTCCAACGTGTCGAGCACTGTCTCCCGGGCTGCGAAGCCGGCAGTAGCGGCCGCCTCCTCACCGAGCTCCCTGGCGGTCGCGGCCAACCAGAGCAGATGATGGGCCGCCCGACTCAGTTCCGCCACCAGAACGCGCAGAACCTGTGCGCGCTCGGGCACCTCGATGCCCAACATGCGTTCCAGGAGTTGGGCAAGTCCCAGCTCGCTGCCGAAGGCCGACAACCAGTCGTGCCGGTTGGCCAGGGCGAGCACCGAGCGGTAGTCCCGGGACTCGAACAACTTCTCGGCGCCGCGGTGCACCCGCCCGGGCAGACACGTCGCCGAGGTCACGGTGGCGCCGTCGAGTTCCAGCTCCAGTCGCAGGGCGCCGTGGGCGGCGGGATGTCCCGAGTTGAGGGGAAGAGTCCAGGTGGTGCCATTGCCGGCCCCATCCTCGTGCTGGGTGCGGCGCCGCGGGCTCGTTGGACTCATCGATCCCAATGGTGGCAGACCCGCGGAGTACCCGTGCCGGTCGAGGTGATTCGGTGGGGTTCACCTACGGTGGCGGCTATGAGGACTGAGATCGACAGCACGTTCGAGCCGCCGACCGAGAGCTGGGTGAGACTGTCCCCCAAGTTGGTGACCGCTCGGCGACTCGTCCTGGTGATGGTGATCCTGCTGATCCTCATCGTGCTGATCATGGTCGTGGCGCTGGTACCGATACCGAGCTGGATCCCCGGCCTGCTGATCGTCGGCACCGTCGCGGTGCTTGTGTGGGCCTGGTGGTTGATCGGCCGCCGGGTGAGGTCCTACGGATACGTCGAACGGAAGGAGGACCTGCTGGTCACCAGCGGCATTCTCTTCCGGCGGCTCGTGGTGGTGCCCTACGGTCGGCTGCAACTCGTGGATGTGGTCGCCGGACCGATCGACAGATCCTTCGGCATCGCCACCGTTCGGCTGCACACGGCGGCAGCGACCACTGATGCCTCGATCCCGGGTCTGACACCGGAACTGGCGGCGGCCCTGCGCGACCGATTGGCTCGCCAAGGCGAGTCGCGCGGCGCCGGGATCTGACCCATGACAGAGGCCGCGTCGCCCCCCGATACCGGGGTCCGGCACCGTACGGCGCCGATCACACCGGTCGTCACAACCGTGCGAGCGCTACCGATCCTGGTCGTGATCGCGCTGGTGAACCTGCCCCGCGCCCAGAGCTTCGGCCTGCTGGGAACTCTGGTGGGCGCCGCTGTGGTGGCCGGAGTCATCGCCGGATTCGCCTGGTTGTCGTGGCAGCGACTCACCTTCTGGTTCGATGCCGATGGTGACTTCCGGGTTGATTCGGGAGTGCTGCAGCGCCGGGAGCGCCGCCTGCAACTGTCCCGACTTCAGAGCGTGGACGTCGTGCAGCCGTTGCTCGCGCGGGTGTTCGGGATGGCCCAGCTCAAGGTCGAGGTGGCCGGCAGTACCGACTCAAGAGTGACCCTGAGCTACCTGACCGTCGACCGCGCGGGTGAACTTCGAGCGGAGATACTCGCCCGTTCGGCCGGGGTGCGCCACGACGCGGGGGAAGCGCCCGAGTCCATCATCACCACAGTCCCGACGCCCGTGCTGCTGCTCTCGGGCGTCCTCTCGGTCGGACTGGTCAGCGGCGTGATCGCCCTCGTCCTGGTATCGGTCCTGGCCGTCGTGTTCGCCGGACCGATGGCCGCCTTCGGTCTCGTCATCGCTGTCGCGGTGCCCGGGCTGGCGATCTTCGGTTACTTCACCTCGAACTTCAACTTCACGGTGGCCGACTCGCCCGATGGTCTGCGCATCCGCCACGGGCTGCTCGGCGTGGAGGCTCGAACCGTCCCTCCCGGGAGGGTGGCAGCGATCGATTTCGTGGAGCCGCTGCTGTGGCGTCCCAAGGGCTGGGTGGCTGTCCGACTGACGGTCGCTGGCGCGGCCGGGGGCGATTCCGGTGACGAGGTCCAGAAGGCCAGGCTGCTGTTGCCGGTCGCCACCTGGGATGTCGCTCGGGAGGTCGTCGCCCGGATCCTGCCGGGGGTCGATCCGGAGTCGGTCGAACTTCTGGGCGTGCCAGAGCGGGTCCGCCGCCGGTCGCCCATCCAATGGCGTCATCTCGGATTGGGCACTGACGACAGGGTGGTCGTGGCGACGCGCGGCCGCGTCACCCGACACACGACGGTGACGCCGCATGCCCGGGTGCAGTCGGTCCGGCTAACGCAGGGTCCGTGGGAGAGACCGTTGGGTTTGGCGTCGATTCACTTCGATGTGGTACCCGGGCAGGTGCGGGCCTTCGCCCCGCACAGGCCGCGCGACGAGGCGAGGGCTTTCGCCTTCGCCGAAGCCGAGCGGGCCCGCCTGGCGGGCCGCGCGGACAGATCCGTCCGGTGGGCGCGAGCGGAGTCCCACGGGGACGCCGCCGCCCCGACCTCGGCGCCGGCCGCCGAGCCGCCGGCGAACGCTCCCGAGGCGGTGGTACGTGCACCCGAGCCACCACCACCCGCGCGATCCGGGCCCCAACAGGAGCGGGACTGACTCAGGTTCCGCCGGTGTCCCAGCGGTCATAGGAGAGCCAGGCGAAACCGCCCCACGACGCCCGATCCCGAACTCGGGCCCAGCGCATGCGTTGCGCGAAGGGCAGCACCTGACCACCGGGGCCGTCGTCGGGTCCAACAGACGCACCGTGCGATTCAACAAGGTGACGATCGGCCTCATCCGCCACCGTGCTGAGCCGGACATCACCCAGCGAGGACAGGGCCTCGACGACCGAGTCGATTGCCACGTGGGCAGTCAGATTCATGGTGCCGTCCGGCCTGGGACGGCACTGGTTGCCGTCCCGGTAACCGGTGAGGGTGCCGCCGGGGTGGAACCGTCGGCGTTGATCCGCCGTCGTCGCGTAGTCGACGATGATCAGGCGCCCGCAGGTCACGCGGCTGGCGAGTGCGACCGCGAGCTCATCGCGCGGGCGCCCGATCTCCACCCTGTCCGCGGGTCGGGCATCGCCGGCCCACCGTTGCAGCCAGCTCGCATCGGACGGCTCCACCAGACCGTCCACAACCTCGTCGCCGGCAAGGTCCACGACCAGGTAGCGCCAGCCGTCGGGCTTGAGTACGGCCACGTCGCATGGCACATCGTCGAGGAGTTCGTGGGCTACGATCAGCCCGCGCGTGGGGGGACACTCGACCCGCGCGTCACCTCGCCGCCAACGCGCAATCATCGGCCCGTGCTCGGTGCGCCCGCCGGCCCAGCGAGCCGTGCCGTCCGCCACCGGGCGGTCCAGGTGACGGGCCAGGTAGCCCTCGGGAGCCGCCCGGAAGTCGATCGCGGTGGCTTGGGTGCGCGAAACCAGGGTCGGCTCGGACATCGCCAGCACGCCGGCGAGGAGTTCGCCACCGCCCGCGCCGGCATCCACCAGATCTATGTCGCCGGGTGATTGGGAGTCGAGCAGTCGAGCGACCCGGGTGAGTTCCGCGGCCACCAGTTCGGCCATCGCCGGGTCTTCGGCTGCTGTTGAGAAGTGGGCTCGTGGGGAGTTCTCCGGAGCGGCGGCGAAACCGTTCTCCCCATAGAGCGACCGCCGCCAGGCGGTTCGCCAACGCCAGGTCCTGCCGGCACCCATGTCATGGGACGCTACTCGCACTAGGCTGCTGAATTGCTCCATCCCGGATCATCATCGACCGGCAGCCGCTGCCCGCACTCGGGCCCGATCACCTGCGAGGACATCATCGAACCCGTCGGCACCGACCGCGATACGGGGCAGGCGCCCACGCGCCTGGCCATCGGTGTGGTGGGGGTCGGGCGTGCTGGGGCGGTGCTGGCCGCGGCGCTGGCGCGGGCCGGCCATCGGGTGGGCGCTGTGCATGCCGTCTCCGAAGTGAGCCGACTACGGGCGGAGGCGTTGCTGCCCCAGGCCGAGATCACCTCGGTGGAGCGGGTCCTGGCAACCAGCGATCTCGTGATGCTCACGGTGCCCGACGATGTGCTCGGGGAGTTGGTGAGGGGCCTGGCGCACACCGGCGCCTTCCGTCGTGGTCAGTTCGTCATGCATGCCAGTGGTCGGCACGGTATCGGGGTGCTCACACCGGCCGCTGACGCCGGCGCGCTGCCGCTCGCGTTGCACCCGATCATGACCTTCACCGGTACCTCGCTCGACCTCGATCGGCTGGCGGATTGCCCCTTCGGCATCACAGCCCCCGACGCGCTGCGTCCGGTGGCGGAGGCGCTCGTGGTGGAGATGGGCGGTGAGCCGATCTGGGTTGCTGAACCGGACCGGGCGCTCTATCACGCGGCCCTCGCCAATGCCTCCAATCATCTGGTGACCCTCACGACCCAGTCCATGGACCTGCTCCGCGCCGCCGGGGTTTCCGAGCCGGGGAGAATGCTGGGTCCGCTGATGAGTGCCTCCCTCGACAACGCCCTGCGCTCGGGTGACCCCGCGCTCACCGGCCCGGTGGTGCGGGGCGATGCGGCCACAGTGCTGGAACACCTGAAGGCCCTCACTTCGGTTGCCCCCGAGTCCCGTGCCGCCTACCTGGCCATGGCCAGGCTGACCGCCGATCGCGCAATGTCGGCCGGGCTGCTCCCGGCAGATCGGGCAGAGGCGCTGCTCGATGTCCTTTCCGAGCCGACCATGAAGGGTGACACAGCATGAGAGTCGCTCTCCTCCGGTGCTCGCAGATCAACGTGGAGGACGAATGACGGCCCTGCTGCACACGAAGGCGGACCTGTCGGTGGGCCTGCGGGATCCCCGCGCGGTCGTCATGACCATGGGCGCGCTGCACGAGGGTCACGCGAGCCTCATCAGGGCTGCCCGAGAGCGGATGGGGGAGCACGGTCAAGTCGTGGTCACCATCTTCGTCAATCCCCTGCAGTTCGGACCCAACGAGGACTTCGACGCGTACCCCCGCACGCTCGCGGAGGATCTGGAGGTGGCGAGGGCCTCCGGTGCCGATGCGGTGTTCGCGCCGAGTGCGGCCACCATGTATCCGGACGGCCCCCCGGAGACCACTGTGGTCCCGGGCGCGGCGGCGGAGATCCTGGAGGGAGAGCATCGTCAGGGTCACTTCACGGGGATGCTGACCATTGTCGTGAAGCTGCTCAACCTCACCTCCCCCCAGGTGGCCTTCTTCGGGGAGAAGGACTACCAACAGTTGACCCTGATCAAGCAGATGGTGGCGGATCTCAATGTGCCGTGCGAGATCGTCGGTGTCGCCACCTCCCGGGAGAGCGACGGACTTGCTCGGTCCAGCCGCAACGTCTATCTGAGTTCCGAGGAGCGCCGCGCAGCGTCGGCCATCCCGCGCGCCCTCGCCGCTGCCGTCCGCGCCGCTGAATCCGGTGCTCGGGCCGACGGGGTGCTCGCTGCGGCGCGCGGGGAACTCTCCGGGTTGGACCTGGACTACCTTCAGTTGCGTGCCCCGGATCTTTCACCTGCGCCCTCGGAGGGGGAGGCCAGGCTGCTGATCGCCGCGCGGCTGGGGAAGACGAGACTGCTGGACAATGTCGCTGTGACACTCGGAGGAGGACAATGAAACTGGCCACCAGGCTGCTGGCCCCCGAACCGGGGTGGACGCTGTCCGCCGATGTCATCGTCATCGGGTCGGGTATCGCAGGCCTCGCCACGGCGATCCACGCCCGACGGGCTGGATACCGGGTGCTGGTGGTCACCAAGTCCAACATCTCCGCCGGATCCACCCAATGGGCGCAAGGGGGTATCGCGGCCGCGCTGGCCGAGGACGATTCCCCCGCCGATCACCTCCGGGACACCTTGGTGGCCGGAGCCGGACTGTGTGATCCGGCCGCGGTGGAGGTGCTGGTGGCGGAGGGACCCGGGGCGATCCGCGACCTCGTCGACTGGGGCACCGAGTTCGATCGCAACCGTTCCGGTGAGATAGCCCTGACGCGGGAGGGTGGGCACCTGCGTGACCGCATCGCCCACGCGGGCGGGGATGCCACCGGTGCCGAGATCTCACGGGCGATGGTCGCGTTCGTGGCTCAGGATCCGGGGATCGACGTGATCGAGCACGCGGTAGGACTGGACCTGCTGTTGGACGTCAACGGTTGCGTGCAGGGGGTGACCCTGCACGTCATCGGCGAAGGCCAACACGATGGCGTGGGGGCGGCTCTGGCGCCTGCGGTCGTGATGGCCACCGGCGGTATCGGGCAGGTGTTCCAAGCGTCCACCAACCCGGCTGTGGCCACCGGTGACGGCGTCGCTCTCGGACTGCGTGCCGGGGCAGCGGTGGGTGACATGGAATTCGTCCAGTTCCACCCCACCGTGTTGTGGTTGGGCGACGACGCCCTCGGGCAGCAGCCGCTTGTGTCAGAGGCCGTCCGGGGCGAAGGCGCATTCCTGGTGGACGACTCCGGTGAGCGGTTCATGGTCGGGCAGCATCCACTGGCCGATCTGGCCCCGCGTGATGTCGTCGCGAAGGCGATCATGCGCCGGATGCGCGAGACCGGAGCCGACCACGTGTGGTTGGACGGGCGGAATCTGGGGGCTGAGTTCTGGCAGACCAGATTTCCGACGATCCTGGCCGCCACCCGCAAGTACGGCATCGACCCGGTGACCGAACTGATACCCGTGGCACCCGCTCAGCACTACCACTCCGGTGGATTGCTGACCGATACCTGGGGACGCACCAGCGTCGGCGGGTTGTTCGCCTGTGGGGAATGCTCGTGCACCGGGGTGCACGGGGCCAACCGGCTGGCGTCGAACTCACTGCTGGAGGGACTCGTCTTCGCCCAACGCATCGCCGCGAAACTCGCGGAGGGATTGCCCGCGCGCTCCGAACCGGTGGCCCCCACCGGTCGGGCCACGGTGGTACCCGCGGCCGAACGAGCGGTGGTGCAGGCGGCCATGACAGACGGTGTCGGAGTGCTGCGAACGTCCGCATCCACCTCGGAGGCACTCGCCGTGGTCGTCGATCGCCCCGAGGGCACTGAGCAGGACCTCTGCACGCAGGCATGGGAGACGACCAACGTCGATACCGTGGCGGCGACCATCGCGCTGGCTGCGGAACTGCGGCAGGAGACCCGTGGCTCGCATTGGCGGGAGGACTACCCCGCACGCGATGATGAACGGTGGCTGGTGCGGATCGTCACAAAGCTGACATCCGCGGGTGAGTTGGACTGCTGGGAGGTCCCGCTGATGACGGAAGGGGAGTCGCGGGAGGAGTATGAGATCAGGGTGGCGAACACATGACGTCTGATCATTCAGCCGCCTTGGCGGCCGAGGGAATTAGCGCCGAATACCTGACGCAGTTGGTCGATCGCACGCTGAGCGAGGACCTTGGCGGCGGTGTGGATGTCACCACGGTTGCCACCGTGCCCGGCGACCATCGCAGCATCCTCGACCTGGTGGCGCGTGCACCCGGGGTCGTTGCCGGTCTGCCGGTCGCGGCGGTCGCACTTGAACGTGCCGGTGACGTCTCGGTGGACATCCTCACCTCCGACGGCCGTCGGGTACAGCGCGGGGAGGTGCTGCTCTCAGCGGTCGGCCCGACGGTCTCCCTGCTGACAGCCGAACGCACTGCGCTGAACCTGCTCTGCCACCTGTCGGGGGTGGCCACCGCGACGGCTGCATGGGCGGAGGCCCTCGGCGACGGACCGACCAAGGTCCGTGACACCCGCAAGACCACGCCAGGGCTGCGGCTACTGGAGAAGTACGCGGTGCGCTGCGGCGGCGGGGTAAACCATCGGTTGTTCCTTTCCGATGCGGCACTGGTCAAGGACAACCACGTGGTCGCCGCCGGTGGGGTGGCGGAGGCCTTCCGGGCCGTTCGGGAGGCCTTCCCAGAGGTACCGGTGGAGGTGGAAGTCGACTCGCTGTCGCAGTTGGAGGAGTGCCTGCAGGCGGGTGCGGACCTGGTGCTGTTGGACAACTTCACTCCGGCCGAGATGGCAGAGGCGGTGCGCCGCAACGGCGGCAGGGCCACCCTTGAAGCGTCCGGCGGCCTGACTCTGGCGGACGCCGGGGCGGTTGGCGCCACGGGCGTCGACTACGTGGCCGTGGGTGCTCTCACCCACTCCGCCCCCGTGCTGGACATCGGCGCTGACCTGAGGGAGGTCTAGCCCATGCTGTTGACCATCGACGTCGGAAACACCAACACCGTCCTCGGGCTGTTCACCGGCGACACCCTCGTCGAATCCTTCCGACTCAAGACCGATCCGTCGGGTACTGCCGACGAGATGATGCTCACCTATCGCGGACTGCTCAGCGATGGCCCGGAAATCACCGGGATCTCGTTGTGCTCGACGGTGCCGGCGGTGCTGCACGAGTTGCGGCTCATGCTGACGCGCTACTACGCCGACGTTCGCAGTGTCATCGTGGAACCCGGCACCAAGACCGGGGTGCAGATCCTCACCGACAACCCGAAGGAGGTGGGGGCCGATCGCATCGTCAACACCCTTGCCGCCTACCACCTGTACGGCGGACCCTCCATCGTTGTCGACTTCGGAACCTCGACGAATCTCGATGTGGTTTCGGGAACAGGGGACTTCCTGGGCGGGGCGCTCGCGCCGGGAATTCAGATCTCGCTGGACGCTTTGTCCGCTCGGGCCGCCCAACTTCGTAAAGTCGAGTTGGTGCGACCCCGCAGCGTGATCGGGAAGAACACCGTGGAAGCGCTTCAGTCCGGTGCGTTGTACGGGTTCGCCGGTCAGGTCGACGGTTTGGTGGACCGGATTCGCGCGGAGGTACCGGGAGTGCAGGCTGTCATAGCCACCGGCGGGTTGGCGGAGGTTGTTGTGCCGGAGTCACGCACCATCACTGCACACTGCCCCGAACTGACCCTGATCGGGTTGGCGTTGGTGTACGCCAAGAATCAGGTCCCCTGATGGCACGGTCGTTGCGGCCGGCCAGAACCGCGGATGTGGCTGTCATCAGGGGACTGATCGCCAACTACACCGAGGACGGCCGGTTGCTGGCCAAAGCACCGGTGACCCTTTACGAGGATGTCCAGGAGTTCGTGGTGTCCGAGCAGGACGGCGTCGTGGTCGCGTGTGGGGCCCTACACGTGATCTGGGCGGATGTTGCCGAGGTGCGGACCGTCGCGGTTGACCCCGCCGCCGCTCGCCGGGGCCACGGTAGCGACGTGCTCACCGCGCTGCTGGATCGCGCCCGGGAACTCGGCGTTGCCCGGGTCTTCTGCCTGACTTTCGAAACCGAGTTCTTCGGAAGTCACGGTTTCGAAGAAATCCAAGGGACTCCGGTTTCCCACGATGTCTACGAGCAATTGCTGCTCAGCTATGACGAGGGAATAGCGGAATTCCTCGACCTCGAGCGGGTGAAACCCAACACTTTGGGAAATTCGCGCATGCTTATCGAATTGTCCTGACCCGATCGGAATTCCGGTGCGATAACTTTGCGCCCGGGGGTCAATTCAATCTACCGCGCAGCAAGGGATCAGTGACTATGGCGAGCAGGGTGCAGGTCGTCCTCGTCGACGACATCGACGGCGGCGACGCCGATGTCAGCATCGAATTCGGCCTCGACGGCGTCGACTACGAGATCGACCTGTCGGATGCGAACGCGGCTGCGCTGCGCTCGGCTTTGGCCCCCTACATCCAGGCCGGTCGCCGTAGCCCCGGCGGCCGCGGCTCGCGTCGGCGGCGCAGCGCGGCGGCCGGCGCCAAGGACTCCCGCAGCGCCCAGATCCGCAGCTGGGCTCGCTCGAACGGGATCGACGTCAACGCTCGCGGCCGCATTCCCGCCGAGCTCGTGGCACGCTACGAGGCCGCCCAGCGCTGACCGGACCCGGATCCGCGGGAGGACGTGCTGTGGGATCCGGGCCGTGCGGCGGCCCGAGCCAGTCGCCTCAGCCCTTGAGTGTGGCCGACACCAGTTCCCTGGCTGACTGTTGGATTGCGGCCAGGTGATCCGGCCCCAGGAAACTCTCCGCGTAGATCTTGTAGACATCCTCGGTGCCCGATGGCCGCGCGGCGAACCAGCCGTTGGCGGTCGCCACCTTGAGACCACCGATCGGCGCGTCATTGCCCGGGGCGCGGGTGAGTACCGCGGTGATCGGCTCACCTGCAAGTTCGGTCTGGGTGACGTCCGCCGGGGTGAGGGAGGCCAGTCGGGCCTTCTCCTCCCGGGTTGCGGGGGCGTCGACCCTCGCGTAGACCGGGTCGCCGTACTTCTCCGTCAGCGCCCGGTAGTGCTCGCTGGGACTCTTACCGGTGGCACCCCGGATCTCGGAGGCCAACAGCGCGAGCAGCAGGCCATCCTTGTCGGTCGTCCACGGTGTGCCGTCCTTGCGCAGGAATGAGGCACCTGCGGACTCCTCGCCGCCGAACCCGATGGAGCCGTCGATGAGCCCGGGGACGAACCACTTGAACCCCACCGGGACTTCGTCGAGCCGCCGACCCAGCCCTTCGGCGACCCGATCGATCATGCTGGAACTGACCAGTGTCTTGCCCACTCCGGCCTCCGGCGACCAACCCGGCCGGTGCGCGTACAGGTACTCGATGGCCACGGACAGGAAGTGATTGGGATTCATCAATCCGCCGTCGGGGGTGATGATGCCGTGGCGGTCGGAGTCGGTGTCGTTGCCGGTGGCGATGTCGTAGGCACCGCTGTTGGCCACCAACGAAGCCATGGCAGAAGGTGATGAGCAGTCCATGCGGATCTTGCCGTCCCAGTCCAGGGTCATGAATCCGAATTGCGCGTCCACCAATGGATTCACAACCGTGAGGTCGAGCCCGTAGCGCTCGGCGATCTCGCCCCAGTAGTCCACGCTGGCACCTCCCAGCGGGTCCGCCCCGATCCGAACCCCCCTGATGGCATCCATGTTCAGGACATTGCCGAGATCGGCGACGTAGTGATCGCGGAAGTCGAACGTGCCAGTGGTGTCTGCCGCCATCGCACGGCTGAAGGGGATCCGCGCGACGTCGGCCAGGCCGCCTCGGAGGATGTCGTTGGCGCGGTCCTGGATCCACTTGGTCACGTCGGTGTCCGCAGGGCCGCC
>CAYMPK010000018.1:0-5827 GCA_964392145.1 uncultured Actinomycetes bacterium
CGGCGATCGCGTCGCCGAGGCTGCCGCCCAGGTACAGATTGAGGGTCATCACCTTCATCGGTGTGCCGCGGAGGTCGCCACGCACATCCGCCGGAGTCGACGCCGCATTGGCGCTGGACCCGGCGGCCACCACACCGGTGGTGGCCAGACCTGCTGCTAGGCCGGCCGCCAGTACTCGCTTGGCAAACGTCGTCTTGACTCTCACGCTATGTCCCCTCACTGCATTACAGGCGCACCGCGAGCGCCCGTCGACTCGTACCAACCCTGCCGACCCTAGGGCGTCGATCGACTCGGTGTCGACCGATCCTTGGAACTACCCGGCGCTACAACAGGGAGTGGTCATCCGGTTGCGCTGGGCGAGGTGTCGGGGTCAGGGCCGTCCGGCGGCGACCCCGCGGAAGGCAGTTTCGGCACGACCCGTTCGAGCCTGGAAGCGGAAAGGGTCAGGTTCATGCCGGACCCGTATGCGACCACGCCTGACAGCAGACTGGCGAACACCGATCCTGTCGCCAGGCTCCAGGCCTGGTCGCCCGAAATCTCTCCCGCGACGTAGAAGGCCGATACGGCCACCAGCGCCAGACACCCCAGCACGGCGGCCACCCACCCAAGCCTCCGCATGAGCCGGGCTACGACACGCGCCCTTTCGATGCGGAAACGGTCGCGGGTGTCATCGTCCATCTCGACTTCGGCCATGGCCAGGGGCTCCCGGAGTGGCCGCTACTGAGCAGAATCCTGGTCGGCGGACGGCGGAACCTCCGTCGTGCCGGCCGCCGTGGCAGCGCTGTCGTCGGTGTCCGAGACCGCAGCCTCGTCGGTGGCGGAATCGGAGCTCGATTGTGCCGGCGCGTGGTAGACCGGCGACGGCGCGGGAGCGTCATCGGCTGCCCTGGAACGGCGGCGCAGCACGACCACGACGCCCACGGTGACGACGGTTGCCACTGCGAGGCCGATCAGTACTTTGGGAAGCACTCGACGGCCGGTGGCGATGGCATCCTCTGTGGCCACGAGCCCTTTGTCGACATCGACCAGGACCCTGTCAGAGATCTCGAGCGCCCGATCCACAACTCCCAGCGCACGTTCCGCGGTCGCGACCCCGCGACGAGCCTCCCCGACCCCCTCCTGTCCAACGATCAATGCATGTTCAACATGTCCGGACATGACGTTCATCCTCTCACCGACGGTCAACCATTCCATCCCAGCACAGTTGGCGTCGACAAGTCCCGGCACTGCCCGTTCTCCACCTTCCATGCCGCGCGAGTCGCGCGCTGGCATGCTTGATGCGTGCAGATTCCGTTCAACCGTTCCGCCGGCCCCAGCGTGGGCATCGAGTGGGAGATCGCGCTCGTCGATCCTCATTCCGGCGACCTCGTTTCCCGCGCGGACGAGATCTTCGATCTGCTCGGCGACGAGCCTGCGGACCGTCCGCGACGAATCCACCGGGAGCTGCTGCTGAACACCGTTGAACTCGTGACCGGGATCTGCCAGAACGTCCCCGAGGCCTTGGCAGACCTTGCCGAGAGCATGGGCAGGGTCAGAGGGGCTGCCGAAAGCCTCGGGATCGACCTCTTCAGCGCCGGTATGCACCCGTTCGCCAGTTGGCAGGCCCAGCGGGTAACCAACGCCGACCGTTATGCCACCCTCATCGACCGTACGCAGTACTGGGGCCGGCAGATGCTCATCTACGGGGTGCACGTTCACGTCGGCATGACCGAGCGCGACCGGGTACTGCCGGTGCTCAACTCCCTCCTCCGCTACTACCCGCACCTGCAGGCCCTTTCGGCCTCCTCACCGTTCTACGACTCGACGGACACCGGCTATGCCTCCAACCGAGCTCTACTCTTCCAGCAGCTGCCTACCGCCGGACTCCCCTTCCAGTTCGAGGAGTGGTCGCACTACGAGTCCTACGTCGAGGACATGATGGTGACCGGGGTGATCGACCATCTCAACGAGATTCGCTGGGACATCCGACCCTCCCCGAACCTGGGGACGATCGAAGTTCGGGTCTGTGACGCCATGGCGACCTTTGACGAGGTGGCCGCGATAGCAGCGCTGATCCACTGCCTGATCGTCGACCTGGATGATCGGCTGGCGAGGGGAGAACAACTACCCACACTGCCCCCCTGGCATGTCCAGGAGAACAAGTGGCGGTCGGCACGCTACGGGATGGACTCCATCATCATTCTGAACTCCGATAATCACGAGCAGCTCATGACCGAGGATCTGACCGCGCTTCTGGAACAACTGGCGCCGGTCGCGCGTAGTTTGGAATGCGTTGACGAACTCGCCGGCATCTCGGGGATAATCGAACGCGGCGCGGGATACGAACGACAGCGGGCAGTCTCCCGTGCCACCCGTGGCGACTTGTCAGCTGTCGTCAACAGTGCAGTGGCCGAACTCCGAGCAAGTCAGGCGGCGATAGTTTCATGAGCGCACCGGAACCTTCAGCGGCTGACGAGTCGGTGAACCGCGACGCAGTGCAGCAGCCGACAAGGCGTCGCGCATCCTTCCGCGGCCTGCCACTGCTGCCGCCGGGCAGGTTCGACGACTACTCGGTCCTCGGCGGGCTGAGTTACGAGTTGCGCGAGACGTTCCGTCCTCCGTTCGAGGTCATCCAGGTGATCTTCTTCAACGTCGCGCTCGTGCTCGCCGGTTGGTTCCTGCTCGGCCCCGACACCATCACCTCTGAGCGGTTCGCCTCGCTGGTGTTCCTGCCGGCCGTGCTGGCCAGTTGGGCCTTCTCGGACGTCCCGGCCACGAATCTCTATGCATCGCAGCCGAAACGAGCGTTGGGTGCGTTGGGTCACCCGGACCGACTGCGCAATCTCATCCTGTCGAGGAATCTCACGCTGTGGTGCCTGATAGCCCCGGCGGGCGCGATCCTCAGCTGGATACTCGCACTGGACGACAACGACATCCCCAAGACCATCATCGTGGCGGCGGTCGTGCTCATCCTGCCCTTCGGTTTTCTGGGCATCACCTCGATCGTGGCCCCATTGCTGCCCTACCACCCGATGAGCATCCAGGAACGTCGGAAGAAGCGAAACACCTGGATCCGCTGGGGGGTCGCGGTGGTCATCCCGTTCATCCTGACAATGCCCTCAGCGTTGATCCTGCTCCTACCCGCCATCGGTCTGGTGGAGGCCATGGGGCGAAGCAGTACCTCCGTCGGACTGGCTCTACTGGTCACGATCGTCTGGACGTACATCGTTCGTAAGATCGCTGTGGGCATCACGCTGCGCCTCACCGCGCGGCGCGAGGAGCGCCTCCGAGCGTTCCTGTCAGACCCTTCTCTGGGCTGACAACCTCCATGCTCATCCTGTTGCCACCTTCGGAGAACAAGCGCGCGCCGCGCCGCGGGCCACGGCTGTCGATCGGCGACCGGCCGACTGCCCTGCAGGAGCCAACCAGACAAGTGCTGGACGCCCTGATGAGGCTGTGCTCCGATAGCCCCGGTGAGGCCACCCGGATGTTGGGACTGTCGCCCACCCAGGGCGACCTGCTCGAGCTCAACGCCGAACTGGCATCAGCCCCCTGCGCTCCTGCCTGGCGGGTCTACTCCGGTGTGCTGTTCGACGCCCTCGATGTGGGCTCGTTGTCCGCCGGAGCCAAGCGGAGAGCACTGGCGTCGGTCTGGGTCGCCTCGGCGCTATTCGGCGTGGTGCAGCTGGCCGAATCTATCCCGGCCCACCGGCTGTCGGCGGGGACAACCCTGCCGGGGGTCCCTCGCCTGACCTCGTTGTGGCGTCAACCCGTCGATCGAACCCTGCGGGAGCATCTGGGCCGTGACGAGATGCTGCTCGACCTCCGGTCATCCTCCTACGTAGCGTTGTGGCCAATCCCCCCGGACCTCCGCGAACGGGCAGTTGTGGCCAAGGTCTGGCAGCGCCGATCCGACGGGAGCCGAAGCGCGGTGAGCCACGCCAACAAGGCCACGAAGGGCAGGATTGCCGCTGACCTGCTGCGCTCGCGCCGAAGTTTCACCTCGCCGTCGCAGGTGAGTGCGGCCCTCAGGCAGCGGGATTGGGATGTGCAGTTGATTCCGCCGGTCGGCACCTCGGCCTGGCGCGTGGACATCACGATCGATTGACCGCAGCGTGGGCCGGCTACGGCAACTGCACCCGGGCACCGTCCCGGTAGGTGATCACGGCACCGGCCTGATGTCGACGCAGCAGGACCGTAGCGCGACGCTGCGGCGCCAGCAGAAGGGTCTTAGTCAACACCTCGGCCAGCCATCCCTGCGGCGCGATGACACTCACAGCCGCGATCCGATCGCTGATGCTCAACCCGGTTCGCGGATCCAGCAGGTGGTTGCCGCGGGAGCCATCTGAGTAGTTCCAACTCCGTCTCAGCGGCGAGGAGGTGCAGATGGAGCCCTCCTGCAGTTTGATCGTGACGTCGGACGGCTCCCCCGGCCGCCAGGCATCGTCGAGGGAGATTCGCCAGCCCCCTTCGGGCGCGAGGCCCGCACAGCGTAGGTCCCCGCCGAGGTTCACCAAGGCACCGTGGGCCCCACGGGCCAGGGCCCGCAACGCGACCACGTCCGCGGCGAACCCCTTGCCGATGCCGCCGGAATCCAGTTCCACACCCGCGGCGACCGTCACGGTGTTGCGCTTCCGATCGATGACGACCGGCCTGGCCGGCAGCGACCTGCGCCGGTCCGCGACGGGGGGTCCGACCTGTTCCAATTCGTCGAAGTCGCGACCGTAGCCCACAGCGGACATCCGGCCTGCCTGGAACGGGTCGAAGAGCCCGCCGCTGAGCCGCCAACCGACGAGGGCTCGCTGAGCCAACTGGCGGGTGGCAACCGAAACGCGGTGGGGCACACCCGGGCGCGCGTTGAGGCTGGACAGTTCGCTGTCCTCCTCGAAGCGACTCCACCGGGCCTGCAACTCGGCGACGTCGGCCTCGATCTCGTCGAGCATCGAGGCGTCAGCGCCTCGAAGCACGGCGTGACACCAGGTTCCCATCGCATCGAATGTGCGTTCCACCGGCACGCCCGAGCGCGGCGCGCGCGGGGTCAGAACGGCCGATGGCAGTCGTAGGTGGTAGTCCAAGTGCTCAGCTGGAGCCCGACTTCGAGTCGTTTCCGCACTCGTTCACGGCTGCCTGATTCGGACCCTGGCACACCTCGAAGTAGGTCGGTCCCTGGGTGCTGCCGCCCGCCTGGACATCCACGTACGATCCACTCTTACTACCGGAGGCGCCGGCGTCGGATCCGCCGTACTTGCCCCAGCCGCCCCCGCCCCCGCCGGAATTCTGCATCTGGTAGCCCTCGGACTGCCACTTCTGCGAGTAGTAACTCACGACCTGTTGGGGTGCAGCACTGGTGGAGTAGCGCGCATATTGGACGCCGTTGTCGGTTGACGTCTGCATCAGGCTGGAGCCGCCCGGTGCGGCAGGGAGCCCGCTGAGTTGATCCTTGGTCGCCGACGGCGCAACCGACTTGGTCGGCTGGACGGCCGCGGTTGCGACGGCCTCGGTCGGGGCAGGTGCCGTGGCGGTGACCGTCACGGTGCTCTGGGAGCTCGACCCGCTGCTGCAGGCTGACAGTGCAAGGGCCGCTGCCCCCATGCCGACCGCCGCTGCCACTGCGCGATTGTTGTTCATCCCTGCTCCTCATCGCTTCGGTCCTGTGGCCCGCACAGTAGCAGCGAGCCCACCTCCATCACCCGGAATAGGCAGAAGAGAGTCCCATCGGGCCTACATCGTCTGCAGTAGGCCCGATCTGCGCCGCCGGGCGGATCCACTGCTTGCTTGCCACCCGTAGGCTCAGCCCATGGCCTCGTCCGTGCCCGCCCCACGTGGACGGGATTCCATCGGTGAGCGG
>CAYMPK010000018.1:5837-20933 GCA_964392145.1 uncultured Actinomycetes bacterium
ACCAGTGTCCCTTGCAGCGCCACGGGCTCGTCGCGCAGCCCCTGGCCGCGGCGGGGCCCGCCCCACGTGGACGGGATTCCATCGGTGAGCGGCTATGGGACTTCGCCCTCGCCGCGGCCGCGGTCATCGCCGTCATCGCGGAGTACCTGTCGCAGGTGGAAACCTCGCCCTCCAGGAGAGACCGCTACCCCGGTGTACCAGGGGTGTTCGACGATCATGAGGCGCTCGAGCATGGCTCCCGGCAAGGACCGATCGTTGACCATGCCACGAGCACTTCGCTCGCCCTGGGCCTGGGCACCGCACTGGTCGTCGCGGCGTTGGCCGCTACTGCCCTTCTCCTTAGACGCAGGTACCCGTACCCCGCGGTCGCCCTGGCCGCGGCCGCGGCGATCATCGGGGCGTTCACCATCGATGTCCCACTCTCCGTCTCGGCGGCCTTCGCCCTGGTCCTCTACTCGTTCACCGTCGAGCGAGGTTGGGTGCCGGCAGCCATCGCGGGAGCAGCTGCCTCCGCTGTCGTGCTGATGGGCACCCTCATCGACGGATCGGAGACCGCCGCGGGACTCTTCGTGCTCTTCGTTCCGGTCGTCGCGGTGATCCCGGTGCTGCTCGGTGCGACCACCCGAAGTCGGCGGGCCTACCTCACCGAGGTCGAGACGAGGCTGGCCTATGCCGAACAGGAGCGACAGGCAGTGGCGGCGAAGGCGGTCGCCGACGAGCGGGTGAACCTGGCTCGGGACCTTCACGACGTGCTGGCGCACAGCCTCACAGTGGTGACCATGCAGGTGGGTGTCGCCTCACACCTGGTGGACTCCCACCCGGACCGGGCGAAGATCGCCCTCGACGAGGCCAGGCACGCCGGTGCCGCAGCGATGGACGAGTTGCGCACGACGCTGGCCCTGCTGAGGGGGGAGTCGCCTGAGAGCACCTCACCGGTCCCCGGGCTCGCCGACATCCCGACGTTGGTGGCGAGGGTGGAGAGCGCCGGCCTGCCCGTCCGACTGATGGACGAACTGCCGCAAGGGACCGCAGCAGGACTGCCTGATGCCGTCGGGCTGGTCGCCTTCAGACTCGTGCAGGAGGGGCTGACGAACGTGGTCAAACACGCCGGGACCGCAACACCGACGACCGTCTCGCTGGCCCTGGCAGACGACGATCTCGTCGTGGGAGTCGTCGACGCCGGGACGCCGGTCGGGGCAGCCGCCGGGGTCGGCGGCGGCAGCGGCCTGGGACTCGTTGGGCTTCACGAGCGAGTGACAGCCCTGGGCGGCAATCTCGTGACGGGGCCGACACCCGAAGGTGGGTTCTCCCTGGTTGCCCGACTTCCGATGCCGACCACCCGACCGACGAGGATGGCGCCATGACGATAAGGATCGTGATTGCCGACGACCAGCCCCTGCTCAGGTCAGCGCTGGCCAACCTGCTGGGGGCGGAGGACGACCTGGAACTGGTTGCGGAGGCCAGTACCGGGGCCGAGGCCGTTGCCTTGGCGCGATCGGAACGCGCCGACGTGGTGGTCATGGACATCCGAATGCCCGACATGGACGGAATCGCAGCCACCCAGGCGATCGCGGACGACGACGATCTGGCAGGTGTGCGGGTGCTGATCCTCACCACGTTCGAGATCGACGAGTATGTCGTCTCGGCCCTGCGAGCCGGGGCAAGTGGATTCCTCGCCAAGAACACCGATCCGGCCGAGATCGTGCGGGCCATCCGGGTGGTGGCCGACGGCGAATCCCTGCTGTCACCCGCGGCAACCAGGTCGGTGGTCGAACGCTTCCTGTCCCAGCCCAGCAGGAGTGACGACGCTCCGGCCGCTCTGGGATCCCTGACCCAACGGGAACGCGAAGTGCTGGCGCTCGTGGCCCAAGGCCAGTCCAACGATGAGATCGCGGCGGGATTGGTGCTCAGTCCGCTGACGGTGAAGACACATGTGAGTCGGATCCTTGCGAAATCCGGCGCGCGTGACCGGGCCCAACTGGTGGCCCTTGCGTACCAGAGCGGACTGGTGCGGCCGGGCAATGCACGTCGACTACTCCCAGGGGAGTAGTCGGCCCCCTCCCCATGGGGTGAACCGAAGTGCGTCCCCCCGGCCGTTGCCCGGACACCGGGGATCACCCCAGACTTGAGGACATGGCAGTGACCTCCCAGCCCGCGCGCAGCCGCCAGGGCTCCGGCACCCAGCTCGCACGGCTCGCACCCCCTAGCCGCAGCAGGCTCCTGGGATCCGACGTCGGCATCGTGACCTTGGGGATCGTGCTGACGGCGTTGGGTCTCTGGCTGGCAGATGGCGGCATCGGGGAACTGACCTCCTCGTTCCAGGGCACCCTCACGGGTATTGGCCAACTTGCCGGGCTCGCGGCGGGTCTGGCCGCGCTCGGAGGACTGGTCCTCGCCGCACGACCGCTGTCGCTGGAGCGGCGCTACGGACTCGACCGGATGCTCGGTTGGCACCGCTGGACCGGGATGACCGTCGCGTTCGGTCTACTCCTGCACGTCGTCGCCCTCGTGTGGGCCTACTCGCTGCGCTCAGGACGCACGCCGGTCTCCGAAATCGTCTTCCTCTTCTCCGAACCATGGTTCCCCGCAGCGATGGCGGCAGGGGTTCTGACGGCGTTGGTGAGCATCTCCTCCTACCGTCGGATCCGCAATCGGATGCACTACGAGACGTGGTACTACCTGCACCTGCTCGGATATCTGGCGGTGGCACTGGCCCTCGGGCACGTGGTCACGGCCGGCTCAGACTTCTCGGACAACCTCGCCGCACGGATCTGGTGGCTGGCGTTGTACTCCATCGTCGCCGCGGTCATCGTCTGGAGCCGCGTCCGGCCATTGGTGGCTTCACTGCTGAGACCCATGAAGGTCATCGGCATCGACCGGGCGGCGCCGGACTCTTTCAACGTCTGGGTCTCCGGACCGAGCCTCCCGCGCCTGCAGGCCCGCGCCGGTCAGTTCTTCCAACTCCGGTTCGGGACCCGGGACCTGTGGTGGCAGCACCATCCGTATTCCATGTCTGCCGTTCCGTTCGCCCAGGGCCTGCGGTTCACCTTCCGCAATACCGGCGATGATGCCCGAGCCTTCGAACGCATTCGGGTAGGTACCAGGGTGTGGCTCGAAGGTCCCTACGGCACGTTCACTGCGGAACGCGCGGGTGGGGCTCCCGTGCTGCTCATCGCGGGCGGTAGCGGCATCGCGCCGCTGCGAGCCATCCTCGAGGATCTGCAACCCGGGCAACGCCCGGAAGTCATCGTTCGGGTGCGGCGGCCCGAGGACGCCTGGTTCTACGGGGAACTCACCCAACTGGTCACGGCTCTCGGCGGTCGGCTTCACCTGGTGATGGGGAGCCGGGTGTCACTGCGTGGGCATGATCCGTTCGCGCCGGGAGCGCTGGCGGCCGTTGTGCCCGACCTCACCCAGCGGGTGGCGTTCATCTGCGGTCCGACTGGCATGACTCGGGCGGCGATGAAGGGACTCGCCGCGGCGGGGATGCCCAAAGCCAACATCCATAGTGAAAGGTTCGACTACTGATGTCCGGAGCCATGAGACGCATAGCACCAGCCATCTTCGTAGGAACGGCCGCTGTGCTGGTCGTCGCCGGTGCGGACAGCGGGGCCGCCCAACTGACCGGATCGGAGCCGAGCGGGACGAAGGCGACGCCTTCCTCTGGGGGCCCCTCGACATCGAGTGACGGCAACAACTCCGGCCAGGGGGTCGACAGCGGCACGCAGGCGCAGGACCAGTCGGGGTCCGAAAGCGGCGACGCGAGCAGCGACTCCGGTTCCAGCAACAACGGCGAGACCGGGACCGGCAACAGCAGCAGCGGAACCTCCGGCTCGTCGAGCAGCTGCGATGTGCAGGAGATCGTGGGTCCCGTCGTGCAGACCCAATGGGGTCCGGTCCAGGTAGCGGCGAAGGTCAGCAATGGTCGCGTCTGCGCCATCCGGACCATCCAAACACCGGACGGTGACCATCGGTCGGTGCGGATCAACGCCGAGGCGGTCCCCTACCTCGAGCAAGCGGTACTGGCTGCAGGCAATGCCAACTTCGACGGCGTGTCCGGCGCCACGGTCACCACGGAGGGCTACCGGAAGTCGTTGCAGGCGATCCTCGACCGGGCATGACGTCGCAACCGCCCGTCCAGCGTCGAAGTTGGTCAGTGATGGGCACGGTCGCGAGTCTCATCGCCGCCTGCGACCCCGCGGATGCGGATTCCGCCCGCGACGCGGCCGCCGCCGTCCTGTCGGACATCGAAGCGCGAATGTCCTCCTACCGGTCAGACAGTGAGGTCAGTCGCTTCGCGGCCGGACGACTTCCGGAGGGGCCCAGTGCAGATCTTCGAAGCGTCTTGGCGGCCTGCAGTTGGCTCGAGGAGGTCAGCGGCGGGGTCTTCTCCCCCTATCCCGGGGGCCCGGGAACCGAACTCGACGTGGCCGGGTACGTCAAGGGCTGGGCGGTGGATCGAGCCGCCGAGGCGCTGGATTCGACAGGCATTGAGCACTGGGCACTCTCGGTCGGCGGCGACTGGCGGTGTCGCGGTGGCCACCCTGGCGGCGACCCTTGGCGGATCGCCATCCTGGACCCGACCGACTCGGCCCGGGTCCGTGCAGTCGTGCTGGTCACCGATGGCGCTGTTGCCACCAGCGGCCGATACGAACGCGGCGATCATGTGCGACTGCCGCCGGGGGCGATCGGGTCCGACACGAGGGTCGGGTCCTTCACCGTGACCGGGCCACAGCTTGCCTTTGCGGACGCCTTCGCCACTGTCGGCCTGTTGATGGGTGTCGACGGACTCACCTGGGTGGCCGGCTTCGACGGCTACGCGGCCGCCCTCATTCACGCAGACGGGACCATGGACGCCGATGCCGCGATGTCCCTGCACGGCGGGCGTCCATGGCCGGACGCGCTGCTCGCCGATCCGGCCCGAGCGCGCGAATACTAGGGCTGACCGGCGCGGATCCGCTCCAGGTTTCGTGGCAATTGGGCGAATCTTTGCCTCAGTGGTAACTGTTCCTTGAACCTGGACCGATGCTGGTGTTACGTGACTCACCTTGTGCTCACAATCGATCGACGGGCAGTTACCGTCGAAGAAGTCCGCACCACAGTGGGGAGTGGTCGGACAGCGCTACACCTGAATACGCCAACGGAAAACCGAACGTAACAAGGTTTCCCCAACCATCCTCGGAGGGATGAAAATGAAGAAGCGACTAGCCACGATCGCGGCAGGTGCGAGCATCGCAACTGTCGCCGCGGTAGGTATGGCCGCACCAGCCAGCGCGAACAGTCATGGCGTTGGCCACCCGGACCTCTTCCCGAACGTCGCCTGCTCGATCGGCGTGAAGGCAGCGCCCGCTAGCGCGGCGAAGACCACTCTGCTCGCTGCCATCAAGGCGGCCAACGCCGCTGAGCGCACCGAGTCGGGTGCCGCGGAGAAGGCGTTCCGTACGACGTGGTCGACGGCCCGCGCCGTGCTCAAGGCCGAGTTGACGGCGGCAGGAAGCAATCTGGTAGCCCGCGAAGCGGCGTACGCCAAGTTTACCGAGACGGTGACGGCCGCCAACGAGACCCGCAAGGCAGCCGTTGCTGCGGCAGCGGCGAAGCGGGCCGCCAGCGTCGAGACCGCGTACACGGCCTACTTCGCAGCAACCTCGACCCCCGCCCAGCAGGCGGCTAGGGCGGCGTGCTTCGCTTCGGTGAAGGCCGCCCAGACCACCTACAAGGCGAGCCTCGATGCCGCCCGCACCAAGATGAAGGCGGGTATCGCCGGTCCGCTGGCCACACTGCGGACCGAACTCAAGGCGGCCAAGACGCGCAACGACGTCAAGGTGGCTGTCACCAAGTTCCGCACCGCGGTGGCGCCGGTCTACACGACCTACCGCACCGAGGTACGCGCCGCCGAGAAGGCCTACCGCACCGCGGTGGCCGCGGCGAGGAGCACCCTGAAGGCGGCATTGGCGTCAGCCTGAGCCAGCCAAGCAAGCACTGGGAAATAGTGGTGTCCGGGTCCGGTCGGGTCCCGGACCCCACTATTTGCTAACCCAGGTCGTCGGGTTCCTCACCGTAGAACAGTCTGTCGAAGACGCCGCGTGCCCGTCGCGTCAGTCGCAGGTAGTCCTCCACCAGTTCCCCCCGATCCTCCGGCGGGTAGCCCAGGATATGCGCCATCCCGGCAAGGGCCTTCACATCGCTGGGGATCTGATCGCCGGGCTTGCCCGCGACCAGGGTGATCGCGTTGCGTACCGAGGAAGCCATTCGCCAGGCGGCCAACAACGCAGCGGCATCGGTGTCCGCCACCGACCCGTTGACCCGCAACGACTCCAGGGCCGTGAGGGTAGAGGTCGTGCGCAACTCCGGCTCCGCCCCGGCCAGTCGCCATTGCAGCGCCTGCACTATCCACTCAACGTCACTGACACCGCCCGGGCCGAGCTTGGTGTTGAGCCGCGGATCCGCACCGCGAGGAAGCCTCTCGGATTCCATCCGCGCCTTGAGCCGGCGCATCTCCCGCAACGCTGCTTCCGATGGCCCGTCGATGGGGTAACGCTGCTCATCGACGACTGTCATGAATTCCTGCGCGAGGTCGGCGTCGCCGGCCAACGGTCTCGCCCGCAACAGTGCCTGCGCCTCCCACGGCGAGGAGAAACGCTCGTAGTAGGCGCGATAGCTGCCCAGGGTCCGCACCAGGGGTCCCTGGCGACCTTCCGGACGCAGGTCGGCGTCCAGCCCCAACGGCGGATCGGGCGAGGGCACCGCAAGCTCGCTGCGCACCAGATTGAAGACCTCGATCGCGGCCACCGCGGCGGCTGACTCGTCGACCCCTGGCAGAGGGTCGTGCACGAAGAGGACATCCACATCCGATGCGTAGGACAGGTCGCGCCCGCCCAAACGTCCCATGGCAACGATGAGCAGCCGGCTCGGGAAGGGTCCCGGATGGCGCCTCTCATAATCGGCCTGCGCGGCGGCCAGGGTCTCTTCGACCGTTGCGTCAGCAACGTCGGACAGGGCGGCACCTACATGCTCGATGTCGAGCAGTCGAAGGACGTTCGCGGCGGAGATCCGGAAGAGCTCGCGCCGGCGGATGGCTCGGATGCCGGCGATGGCATCGGCGAGGTTCTCCTGCCTTCTGGCGACACTTCCCATCTCGGCGACCAGGTGCTCCTTGGGAATTGGCTGGAGTTGATCCCCGTCGGCAAGCATGCCGACACCGTCAGGAGCCCGCAGCAGCAACTCACTGGTGTAGCGGGAGCTGGACAGCAGATTGGCCAACCGTTGACCGACAACCGATTCGTCACGCAGCAGCCGCAGGTACCAGGGTGTTCCGCCAAGTGCGTCGCTGACCTGGCGGAATCCGAGCAGTCCGGCGTCCGGATCAGGAGCATCGGCGAACCAGCCGAGCATCACCGGGAGAAGCGTCCGCTGGATCGCCGCCCGCCGACTCACCCCAGAGGACAGCGATTCCAAATGCCGCAACGCGCCTTCCGGATCTGCGTAACCGAGCATCATCAGGCGATCCTCGGCCGCCTGCGGCGTCAGCCGAGCCTGACCCGGGTCCAACCGAGCGACCGCATTCAGCAAGGGGCGATAGAACAACTTCTCGTGCAGCCGCCGCACATCGCGCGCCTGGCTGCGCCACTTCGCGAGCACCTCGGTGTCGGGGTTCGTGCGCATCCCCATCGAACGCCCCAACCAACGCAGGTTGTCCGCATCGGCGGGCAGGGTGTGTGTGCGCCGCAGCGACCGCAGCTGCAGCCGGTGCTCCAACGTGCGCAGGAACCGGTAGGCGACCGCGAGGGCGCGCGCATCGTCCCTACCCACATAGCCCCAGGTGGCCAACTGCTCCAGAGCGGTCAATGTGTCACGGGCCCGAACCGTGATGTCCGAGGCCCCGTGGACCATCTGCAGCATCTGCACCGAGAACTCGATATCCCGCAGACCTCCGGTGCCGAGTTTGAGTTCCCGATCAGCATGTCGACGCGGGATGCTCGCCTCCACCCGTCGTCGCATGGCCTGCACGTCGGGCACGAAGTCGGGTCTGCGGGACGCGGCCCACACGGGGGGTCGGGTCTCCGAGACGAACTCCTCCCCCAGCGCAAGATCACCGGCGGCCGGCCGCGCCTTGAGCAGTGCCTGGAACTCCCAGGTCTTGGCCCAGCGCTCGTAGTAGTCGAGGTGGCTCGCCAACGTACGCACGAGGGCACCCGCCTTGCCCTCGGGTCGCAGCCCCGCATCGACCTCCCAGATGCTGCCCTCCTCGGTGTGGGCCACGGTCACATTCATCAGCCGCTTGGCCAGTTCACAGCCAACCTCGATGGCTGTGACCTCATCGGCACCGCCAGCGGGCTCAGCGACGAAGATGACGTCGACGTCGGATAGGTAGTTCAACTCCCGCGCCCCGCACTTGCCCATGGCCACGATCGAGAGTCGACAGGACTCGTGGCCGGGAACCTCGGCGCGGGCGATGGCCAAGGCCGCCTCGAGAACCGCATCGGCGAGATCCGACAACTGCTCGGTGGCAATGCCGACGTCCAGTTCATCGGCCAGGTCCTTGTCTGCGATCTGGATCAGCTGACGGCGGTACTCGGCGCGCAGTGCGACGTAGGCCGGTGTCCCGCCTTCGGCGGCTACTGGTACCGGCGCGTCCGGGTCAGCGGCCACGGCCCGCAGCAGGGCTGCCCGAACAGTTGCCGGGCTCCGATCGGGGTCCGGCTCGGCTGCGAGCCGCCACCAGTCGGGGTGCCGGCGCAGGATCTCACCGAAGGCCACACTCAAACCCAGGAGTCGCACCAGCCTGACGCGCACCTCCGCGTCGGCGACCATCGCCTGAACGAGTTCCGTTTGCGGGTCGTCTCCGTCCAACAGCGCGGAGATGCTCAGCAGGGCCAGATCGGGATCGGCGGCGAACTTGAAATCATCCAACGCCTGTTCCGAGGACGCCAGTGGCGCCATCGAGGGTATGGCCAGCAGTCGGGCGGCCTTGTCGGCGTCGACGAATCCGATGCGCCGCAGAACTGCGGGCGCTAGCGGGTCCTGGGCACGGGAGATGGCAACCACCTGCTCCGGTCAGAGCACGCGCAGGTAGCGGTCGAGCTCGAACTGCGTCACCTGTCTCCGGTACTCCGCCCACTCAGCCCGCTTGTTCGCCAGGAAGAACTCGAACACATGCTCGCCAAGTGTCTCGGCCACCAGTTCGGAGCGTTCCATCGCATTGATGGCCTGGTTGAGGCTGCCGGGCAACGGATCCAGGCCCATCGCCCGCCGCTCCCGATCGGTGAGCGCCCATACATCGTCCTCCGCTTCCGGGGGCAATTCGTAGCCCTCGGAGATTCCTTTCATTCCGGCCGCCAGGATGATCGCGAAAGCCAGGTAAGGGTTGCATGCGGAGTCCGGTGATCGCAGTTCGACCCTCGTACTGTTCGCTTTGTGGGGCTTGTACATCGGCACCCGGACGAGGGCCGATCGGTTCTCGTGGCCCCAGCAGCTGTACGTGGGGGCCTCTCCACCCGCGGCGATCCTCTTGTAGGAGTTCACCCACTGGTTGGTGATCGCAGACATCTCCGGTGCGTGACGCAACAATCCGGCGATGAATTGACGCGCCGTCGTCGACAGTCCCATCCTCGCGGACGGGTCCGCGAACGCGTTGGAATCACCTTCGAAGAGGCTCAGGTGGGTGTGCATGGCCGACCCCGGATGGTTCGGGAAGGGCTTCGGCATGAAGGTCGCGTAGACGCCCTGCTCGTTGGCCACCTCCTTGATGACCGTGCGGAACGTCATGATGTTGTCGGCGGTCGACAGCGCATCGGCGTAGCGAAGGTCGATCTCCTGCTGCCCCGGGCCCCCTTCGTGGTGACTGAACTCCACGGAGATTCCCATGTCCTCAAGCATGGTGATCGCCGCCCGACGGAAGTCCTGGGCGGGGCCGAGCGGGGCATGGTCGAAGTAGCCGGCATCGTCCACCGGCACCGGCTTGCCACCCTTTTCGGGTCGCTCCGTCAGCAGGTAGAACTCGATCTCAGGGTGCGTATAGAACGTGAACCCGGCCGACGCTGCCTTCTCCAGTGCGCGTTTGAGCACGTAGCGCGGGTCCGCGTGGGAGGGAGCGCCGTCGGGGAGGGCGATGTCACAGAACATCCGGGCCACGGCGTTGCGATCCCCGCGCCACGGCAGGACCTGGAAGGTCGAAGGATCGGGGCAGGCGAGCATGTCGGCCTCGGTCACGCGGGTGAACCCCTGGATGGCCGAGCCATCGAAGCCGATTCCCTCATCGAACGCACCCTCGAGTTCGGCCGGCGCCACCGCAACCGACTTGAGTTGTCCGAGGACGTCGGTGAACCACAACCGGAAGAAGCGGATATCCCGCTCCTCGATGGAACGGAGAACGAACTCGGTCTGCTTGTCCATGCGCCTAGCCTGCCACCGCCGTGTTTCGACGACATCACGGGCGTGGTGGGACACTTCTGGCATGGCGCAACTTCGACTCGCCCTCGCCCAAGTGAATCCGTGTGTAGGAGACCTTGAAGGCAATACCCGCATCGTGCTCGAGGCCACCGAGCGTGCCAACCTGGCGGGAGCCGACATCGTCGCCTTCCCCGAGATGATGCTTACGGGCTATCCCATCGAGGATCTGGCACTACGGGCCTCCTTCCAGCGTGCCTCCAAGGCGGCCCTCGCCGCCTTGGCGGTTGCCCTCCAGGATGCAGGACTCGGCAGGTTGGCGGTCGTGGTCGGCTACCTCGACGCTGCCGACCAGGATGACGCACCCGTACCTGGCCGACCCAGCGGTGGCGCCCAGAACGCAGCGGCCGTCCTGCACGGCGGTGCGATAGTGGCCACCTATGCCAAACACCACCTCCCCAACTACGGGGTTTTCGACGAGTACCGGTACTTCGTACCCGGAGAGGGATCGACCATCATCCGGGTCAACGGCATCGATATCGCCCTCGCCATCTGCGAGGACATCTGGCAGGAGGGCGGTCCCGTCGCGAGGGTGCGCGACTTGGGCGCAGGCCTGTTGCTGGTCATCAACGGTTCGCCCTATGAACGCACGAAGGACGACACCCGCCGGGCGCTGTGCGCCCGCAGGGCACGCGACGCCGGCTGCACGTTGGCTTACGTCAACATGGTCGGCGGCCAGGACGAGTTGGTGTTCGACGGCGACTCGATGGTGGTGTCCGACGACGGCGCTGTGATCGCGCGGGCGTTCGAATTCATCGAGGAGGTCGTCGTTGTCGACCTCGACCTGCCGCTCGGAATGCCAGCTGCCGACGTTGCCGCCGTCATAGCCACCCGACACCCCGAACCACAGACCCTGACGGCGCTGGTGAATCCCGTGGTGGCTCCAGAATTGGCGGATGAACCCGAGGTGTACCTCGCCCTGGTCACAGGTTTGCGCGACTACGTGCGGAAGAACGGGTTCCGTTCGATAGCCCTGGGGCTCTCCGGGGGTATCGATTCGGCGCTGGTCGCCGCGATCGCCGCCGATGCGCTGGGGCCGGATCAGGTGAACGCGGTGTCGATGCCGAGCCGATACTCCTCGCAGCACTCCCGCGATGACGCCGCAGACCAGGCCGCCCGCAACGGCTATGCCTTTCGAACCGTACCGATCGCGCCCATGTTCGACGCCTACCAGCACCAACTGCAGCTGACTGGATTGGCAGAGGAGAACTTGCAGGCCCGCATCCGCGGCACCACCTTGATGGCCATCTCCAATCAGGAGGGCCCCCTCGTGCTGGCGACGGGCAACAAGAGTGAGATCGCCGTCGGATACTCCACGATCTATGGCGATGCGGTGGGTGGGTTCGCGCCGATAAAGGACGTTCCAAAATCGTTGGTGTGGCGGCTGGCGAGGTGGCGCAACGACGAAGCCCTGCGAAAAGGCGAGACACCACCAATCCCCGAGAACTCGATCAGCAAGCCCCCCTCGGCCGAGTTGCGCCCTGATCAGCTGGATTCGGATTCGTTGCCCGACTACGAGCTTCTGGATCGCATTCTCGACGCCTACGTCGAACACGACTACGGGGCGGAAGAACTGCTCGAATCCGGCTTCGACCACGCCACCGTCGAGCGGATCGTGCGGTTGATCGACCTCGCCGAGTACAAGCGTCGTCAGTACCCCCCGGGGACCAAGATCACGTTCAAGGCCTTCGGTCGTGACCGCAGGCTGCCCATCACGAGTCGCTGGCGCGAACGTCCCGCCCCACCGGTCGGCTGAAGTCCGGGTACGGGCGATCCGATGCCGATGAAGAAATGTGACGCGCGTCTCTAGCGCAAACCGGGTTCAGGTGTCATCATTTTCTCGTCCGGGGACTCCTCAGGGGAGCCTCGAGATTGGAGGATCACCATGTCCGCTCAAGAGTCCGCGCCCCTCTACGGCGCCTCATCCTCGCCCGGCCGTCGCGTCACTGTGAACGACCTGGCCGCCGCGAAGTCCGCCGGCCGCAGTTGGCCGATGCTCACCGCCTACGACGCCCTCACGGCTGGCGTATTCGACGACGCCGGCATACCTGTGTTGCTCGTGGGCGACTCGGCAGCGATGGTCGTGTACGGGTACGACTCAACGGTCCCGATCACGGTCGATGACCTCATCCCCCTGACCCGGGCCGTGGTGCGCGGATCCTCCCGCGCGATGGTCGTCGCCGATCTACCGTTCGGCTCCTACCAGGACGGCCCGTCGCAGGCGCTGGCGACGGCAACCCGATTCATGAAGGAAGCAGGGGCCCACGCGGTCAAACTCGAGGGCGGCGAACGCGTTCTGCCGCAGGTGGAGGCGCTGGTGGCCGCCGGTATTCCGGTCATGGGTCATCTGGGCCTGACCCCTCAGTCGGTGCACGCCTTCGGCGGTTACCGCGTGCAGGGTCGGGGTGAAGCAGGGCAGATCCTGATGCGCGACGCCAAGAACCTTCAGGCCGCAGGTGCCTTCGCGGTTGTGCTTGAGGTCGTGCCGCACGAGTTGGCCGACGCTGTGACCCGATCGCTCGCCATTCCCACCATCGGTATCGGCGCCGGCGCCACCACAGACGCACAAGTGCTTGTGTGGCAGGACCTGGCCGGCCTCACTCCGGGCAAACCGGCCAAGTTCGTCAAGCAGTACGCGGACCTGCGCGGCTACCTGACCGAGGCCGTTACCGCTTGGGCGGGCGAGGTCGTGGCCGGTACGTATCCGGACGCCGACCACCAGTACAGCTGAACCCGGCCCGGCGGCTCAGACGTCGGTGATGCGCAGGCCTGCGTGCGATTTGTAGCGACGATTCGTCGAGATCAGGTTCGCGGTGAGCGCCTCCACATGGCCGGCATTGCGCAGCCTTCCCGCGTAGATTCCACGCATCCCGGGCACGAGTGCGGCCAGTGCCTGCACGAGATCGGTCGCATCGCGCGAGTCGCCCAGCACCAGCACATCTGCGTCGACCTCTGTCGCGTTCTCGTCGAGCAGCAGCACAGCCGAGACATGGTGGAAGGCCGCGACGACCTGGGAGTCAGGTAGCAGGGCGGCTGCCTGTTGGGCGGCCGACCCCTCCGGTACCGGGACGGGGAAGGCACCCTGCTTGTCGAAGCCCAGCGGATTCACACAGTCGATCACGGTCTTTCCCGCCAACACGTCGACCAGGTCGGCGAGTAGCGCCGCGTGTCCCAGCCATGGAACGGCCACCAGGATCACGTCGCTGGCCTCGGCGCAATCGTGGTTGGACATTCCCCGGCATCCGTTGCCGATCTCCTCCGCCGCCTGGGTGGCTCGGACCGGGTCACGGGAGCCGATGATCACCTGTTGCCCGGCGGCGGCCCAGCGCGACGCCAGGCCACGGCCCTGTTCACCGGTCCCTCCGAGGACCCCCACGACCAGTCCTGACACGTCCGGAAGGGCATACGGATCCGAGCGCTGAGCAGGGGTGGCACTCAGACGTGCTTCGGAGGTCATGACGGCATCCTGCCAGTCACTCTCTGAACACCTGGGGGCATGCCTACTTGTCGGCCTCGTCGACTGGCTTGCCCGACGGCAGCTTGCCGTTCCATTCGTCGTCCTGCTCGTGCCACTGCTCGTTGCGCTCCTTGGCCAACTGCAGGGCGTGCTCAGCTTCTTCCTTGGTCTTGTAGGGGCCGAGCCTGTCCTGCCCTGGGTCCTGGGTGACCTCCTTCGTGAGCAGGTTGTAGTACCAGGAGTCGGGGTGCAGTAGGTCTTCTTCCCGCTCTTCCTTGCTCTTCATGCTGGCTCTCCTTGTGGGGCTCGGGCCTGACACTCCCCACCACCCTAGCGAGCGGCACCTCCTAGACTCCCGTCATGCCGCTGCAACCGGGGACGATCTCCCCACGACGTGCCGTCCCGGGGACGATTCCGCGGCCGGAGTATGTCGACAAGCCGCTGCCGACCCGGTCGGGCGAGTCGGACGTGAAGTCGGCCGAGATCATCGAGAAGATGCGCATCGCAGGCCGAATAGCCGCAGACGCGCTGGCTGAGGCCGGTCGAAACGTACAGCCGGGAGTCACCACCGACGAACTCGACAGGATCGGCCATGAGTTCCTGCTGGACCATCAGGCCTATCCCTCCACCCTCGGCTATAGGGCGTTTCCCAAATCGATGTGCACCTCGCTCAACGAGGTCATCTGCCACGGCATCCCGGACAGCACGGTGATCGAGGACGGCGACATCGTCAACATCGACATCACGGCGTTCATCGGCGGCGTCCATGGGGATACGAACGCCACCTTCCTGGCCGGCGACGTCGACGAGGAGTCACGTCTGCTGGTCGAGCGCACCCATCAGGCGACCATGCGCGCGATCAAGGCCGTCGCACCAGGACGGAGCCTCTCTGTCGTCGGGCGCGTCATCGAGTCCTACGCGAAGCGCTTCGGGCTCGGGGTGGTGCGGGACTTCACCGGACACGGCATCGGCCGGGACTTCCACTCCGGGCTGATCGTGCCCCACTACGACGACCCGAACCTGGACATAACGCTGGAAACAGGCATGACCTTCACGATTGAGCCTATGCTCACGCTGGGCACCATCGACTATGAGATCTGGGACGACGGCTGGACCGTGGTGACCGCCGACCGGCGGCGCGCCGCGCAGTTCGAGCACACGGTCCTCGTGACTTCGTCGGGGGTGGAGATCCT
>CAYMPK010000019.1:0-20861 GCA_964392145.1 uncultured Actinomycetes bacterium
CGACCAGCATCTTGGTGCGGTCGAGGGCGTAGGCGGTATAGGTGTCTTCGTTGGTGCTGACGTAGTAGCCGCTGGGCCAGACTCCGACCTTGAAGTAGTCCGGGAAGTCCGGCGTGTGGAAGGAGTAGAGGTAGTAGGAGCCGAGCGGGTCCGCCGTCTGGGAGATCGCGAAGCACAACTGGTTGCTGCCCCTTGGTGTGAACTGGCTCAGCAGCCAACGGTTCGCCATCGGGTCGTACAGCACCTGCGGGTCGCCCCGGTCATACAGGCTGCAGTCGCCCTGCGTGAAGAGCGTGCTCAGATTGAAGGCGGGTCGAAGGAGTGCGCCGCTCTTGTTGTAGATCGCGACTTTGGTCGAGTTGACCATCTGGATGTAGTGGTTCGGTCCGACGTCGCCGGTCGTGTCCGGCGGCGTACAGGTGCCACAGCCTTCCGGGTTGCCTGTGCCGTCGAAGACCAGGCTCGCAGGTGGCGTGCGGACACCGGTTCTCGTCGGCGCGGCCAACAGTGGGTCGACCGGAGTTGAGGGGCGGGCCAGGGTGCTGCCGCCACCGCTATCCGGTTGTCCGGCGAGCGGGTTGATCCGATCGGGAGCCGATCCATCCGAGGAACTGGACGACGAAGCGGGTAGGTCCCGCACCGGCACACTCACGTCCGGGGTGCTCGACGGTATGGACGTCACATCGGAGCCGTTCGGCGCGGAGATCGCCGTCCGGTCAGGCAGCGCGCTGCTGGCCACGGGCGCCGCAGCTACGAGGGCGGCGGCCGCCATCATCGATGCGGCGACGGCGATTGTTCGCTTCCACACTCTGTCCATCAGGTCTGCTCCGCCCCATCCCGCGCCGCGGCAGCGCGACGCAATGCGAGACCCAAGTGAGTCCCAAACCCACGCTAGCCCCGTGACCGAGGGTGTTTCCCAGCGACCAACACTTCGCCCGGGAACGACCCACGACACCCCCTTGACCTGACACACTGAGGACCCAACAGTGTCCGAGCGCAGCGATCACGACCAAGAAGGGGCAGGGCATGAGCGATCAGAATGAATCCAACGGAGGCGGTGGCATCGGTGCCGGCGCGATCGCCACGATTGTCGGGGTCGTCCTGCTGTTGATATTCGTCATCCAGAATCGCACGCCTACCGAATTTCGATTCCTGATGTTCGCCTTCGAGTGGCCGCTCTGGCTCTACACCATCGTGGTCGCCCTCATCGGGGCCTTGATCTGGTTCGGGCTAGGTGTGATGCGACGCCATCGACGTCGTAAGGAACGCCGGGCCGAACGGCGGGATTGACGCAACGACATCGTCCGACCGGTGCCGGGCTCCGTCGGCGCGACACTTTCTGGGACTCCGGGCGTTTAGCAGCGCACGCAGCGGGGAAATAGGCCTCTGACAGCATCCCCTGCTAGAGGACCGTGACATGACCAACCGTGACTTCTCAAAGACAACCGTGCTCATCAGCGCACCCTTGGCCCTCATCGGTGCCGCAGCCATGGCCGTTCCGGCCCAGGCCAGTGCGCCAACGCCCGATCAGGGCACCCACCCTTCGGGGCAGGGCGTTTCACAGCAAACTCCCCTCAGCGAAGGAGATCCGTTCAGCCGAGTTGTTCTCACGCACGACCCCCAGAGTTCCTGCACGACTCAGCGCCTCAACGCGACCCAAATGGCCTACGAGTGCAAGCACCTCACGATCGACTTCGCAGGTGACTCCATGCACCTGCAGTTGCCCAACGACAACTACATCGTGCATGCGACGGCCACGTCGCATCAGAACGTCTTCCACGTGCGTGAACGCAACTCCTGGGACATTCTGCGCCGTGACATCCCCTACACGGAGGACTACACCGGCGACGGAACGACCGCTGACGACGACGGCTCAGGCTGGTGCGTTGGCTTTGAATCTCCGGCCATCGACCCGACGACCGGAAAGGTCGTCCCCGTGGACGTTCGCGCCGTGGTGACCCTGAAGCAGTAGACGACCGGCCGGTGGCTCACTTGGGTGGCAAGGTCGCCAACACGTCGCTGATCAGCTGACAGTCGTTGAACTGCGCCTTGTCGAACGTCCACCCCAACCGGACGATCACGGCATTGCGCGAGGGCACCATGGCCACCATCTGACCCCAGTGCCCACCCATCGCCATCGTGTCGGGCGGCACTCCGGCGTACGTACGACAGTCACCTCCCACCGGGTCGCCCCACAGCCAGGTCTGGGCTCCGTATCCGTGACCTTCCCCGCTGGGCATTGCCGGGGTGGTTGCGAGTTTCACCCAGCCGGTCGGGATGACCTGCTTGTCACCCCACTTGCCGTCGGACAGCATCAGTTGGCCGAAGCGCGCCCAGTCCCCGACACTCGCCCACTGGTAACTAGACGCCACCTCTGTTCCGGAGGTGTCGGTTGCCAGCGAGGCCGACGTCGCGCTCAATGGCCCGTAGAGGGCCGTCTTCGGGTACGCGAAGTACTCTGCATCGCTCGGGAATTGCGCCCGGGTCACGGCAGCCAGAATGTTCGACGTCGCGCTCAGGTACTGCCAGCGGGTTCCCGCCGGCACCTCGGCCGGATGACTGGCGGCCCAACCTGACATGTCCGGTTCGCCGTAGAGCATCTGGATGACGTCACCGGTTGGGTCGTACCCTTCGGTGATCTTCAGACCATCCCGCATGAACATCAGGTCGGCGACGGTTATCTTGGCTCGCTCATCCTTGCGCCAGTCCGCAACCCACGACGGCTCGCGACCTACGGGGAACGAGTCGACCACGGGCTTCTGGATATCCAAGCCGACCTCGGTGAACTTCTTGTAGGCCAACATCGCTGAGATCGTCTTGGTCATCGACCAACCGTGCAGTCCGGTGCCGGGCTCGAAACCTGGCGCCGTCTGCGCGACTAGCAGTCGGTTGTCCTGCAGCACCGCGAGCCCGCGCGCGTTGGCTGCCGCCGGGTCACCGGCGCCCTGGAAGGCCTTAGACACGACGGCCTGCAAACCTGCCGCATTGACCCCACTGGGCCACTGCTCGGCTGTCAGCGGTGTGTTGCCCACCGGCCAAGGCGCCGGGACCTGGCTCGCCGGGTCATAGGGTTGCGCGGCTGGATCCGGTTGCAGATCGAGCACGCAGCCGCGGTCCCCGGAGAACGAGGCCGTGCGCTTGAAGCCACCGAGGAACGTGGCGGAGACGGCTTTCTGGTCCGCGTCGATGCTCGTCGAGATGGCCTTGAGTACGCCACTTGCCGGCAGGACGTCCTCGGTCATCAACTGCTGGGCATCACCGGTTCGCCCCGCGACGAACTTCGCTGAGCAGATACTCTCGGCCGCCATACCCGCGGCGTTCGAAGGGATGTTGAACCACAGCAGAACGCCGACGATCAAGCCGCCCAGCACAACGACGATTCCGAGCAGGGTGAAGAGAATCGCCTTGACCCAACTGCGACCCTTGGATGCCATCTTGACGCTCATTTCAGTTCGACGACGCGCGAGGAATCGTCGACGCGCGTCTGGCAGGGTCGTCTAACCCTGCTGGCATGATCCCCCAGCACCGCGGCCTTTGTCCCGTTGTTCGCGGGTTCCTCGCCAGGAATCCCATGCGGTGGCGAGCACCCGAACGCGGTGGGTTTCGTCATCCTTCGATGCTGAGGGCTCCTGTCGGGCACGAAGCCACAGCCTGCTGGACGCGGGTGCGTTCCCCCTCCGCAGGTTCACGGTTCAGTATTCGCAACTCACCGTCCGGGGAGACTTCAAACAACTCGGGCGCGACCGACTCGCAGATGCCCAAAGAAGCACACACCGAGTCGTCGTGGATGATCTTCATGACAGTGCCTCGGGCGTGAACTTCACCGTCATCCTATTGACGCCGTGGAAGAAGTTTCCATTGCTGTACACGGGTTCTCCCACCACCTCGATATCGGGCAACCGAGTCAGCAATTCGGTGAAGATCGCCGCGAGCTGTGCACGGGCGAGTTGATTGCCCAGGCAATGATGGATGCCCCCACCACCGAATGCGATGTGCGGATTCGGAGATCGGGAAACGTCGAACCTCTCGGGACCATCGAACACCTCGGTGTCCCAGTTGGCCGACGAGTAGAACATCACCACCTTGTCCCCGGTGGTGATCTGCTGACCCGCCAACTCGCAGTCGCGGGAGGCGGTTCGGCGAAAGGTCATGATCGGCGTGGCCCAACGCACGATCTCCTCGACCGCTCCGGGCATCCGACCGGGTAGGTCAGCCATCAACCATGCACGTTGCTCGGGGAAATCGGTGAGTGCCTTCATCCCGTGACTGGTGCTCTGCCTGGTCGTGTCGTTGCCGGCGATCATCAGCAGCCCGAGGAAGGAGATGATCTCGTCGTCGGTGAGGCGCTCGCCCTCGACTTCGGCCTCCACCAAGGCCGTCAGCAAGTCGTCCTGGGGCTCAGCTCGCCGCTCGGCGATCAGTTCCGCGGAGATCGTCCGCATCGTGACAACAGCCTCGAAGAGTCGCGTCATCGGATCTGCACCCTGCAGCAGGTCCTCGTCGCGCCAGCCCCCGGCGAATTGCGCTTCATGGGCCACCTGTCGTCGATAGCGCTCGGGGATGCCGACCATGTCGCAGATGTTGTGCATCGGGACGAGGGCTGACACCTCGGCCACGAAGTCGACTTCCCCCTTTGTGGCGATGTCATCGACGATGCCGCGAGCGTTTGCTTCGATCCGATCGGAGATGCGACGCATCTGCCGTGGCGTGAAGGCGGATGCCAACAGCCGTCGAATCTTCGTGTGGCGAGGAGGATCCATCGCGATGAAGCCCTGCCCAGCGTCCAACAACTCCTGTGGCATCGAGTCGAAGACGATCCCTTCCCCCGAGACGAAGTCAGCTGGTCGTTTGGTGACCTCGACGACGTCGGCATAGCGCACCACGGCCCAGAAGCCCTGATCGTTCGGATCCTCGAACAAGGCATCGTCAGCGGGCTGGTGCCAGGTAATCGGTCGTTGGCTCCGCAACTCCGCTAACACCCGTTCGCGGTCGGCCGCGGTGCCCGACCAGAATGCGCGAGAGGAAACATCCGCCGAGTCGTAGGGGCGCTCTGCTCGCGTCAGGATCGATGTCATGTGACCTCCTAGGTGTCGACAACGACTACCGGAGTCTCTGACATTTTTGTCTGTTTTGTCAAGCGTTCTATACACTGGGATTGCAAATGTCGACCAGCTAGGCCACAATGGTCCCGTGACTACCGCCGCCGACATCAGGGCTGACCAACGCGCGGACACCCGGCGACGGATGCGGGAGGCAATGCTCTTGGCAGCGCACGACCTTGCCGTCACCCAGGGGTGGGGTTCGGTTCGGATGGGCGCGGTGGCCGAACTGGTGGGCGTGAGCCGACAGACGCTGTATGCGGAGTTCGGGTCGAAAGATGCGTTGGGTCAGGCGCTGGTGCTTCGGGAGACGGACGTCTTCCTCGCCGGCGTGGCCGCCGCACTCGAGCGCAACCACGACGACCTACCGAGTGCGATTCGCGAGGCCGTTGCCTACACCTTGGAGGTCTCTCGGGACAACCCCCTCCTGCAGACGGTGCTGACCGGCAGCGCCAGCGGGGACGAGACGCTGCTGCCACTGCTCACAAGCCGCAGCGCACCGCTGCTCACCCGGTCCTCGGTAGTGCTGTGTGCCTGGGTGGGCGAGCAGCGACCTGAACTTGACCCAGATCTGGTGGCGACCACGGTTGACGCTGTGGTTCGACTTGTCGTGAGTCACGTGGTCATGCCTGGCGGGCGGCCCGAAGAGGTCGCCGCACAACTGGCGCAACTCACCACGCGCGGCCTGGGCCTGTCCGAACCCGCGACCCAATAGAAGCGCCTGGCCTGGTGGGGCCCCTGAGGCTCATGACGGAGCCTGAGTCCCAAGCCGATTAATCCGCATTTGCGGTCCCATCGGGGATTCTCAACCGCACTTGCGCCTAAGGTGAGCGGCATGAGGAACTACCGAATCGCCGAGGCCGCTGCTCTGCTGGGAGTCAGCGATGACACTCTGCGGCGCTGGGCGGAGGCCGGTCGACTCAGCACCATCACCGACCAGAGTGGGAGACAGGCCGTCGACGGCGCCCAGCTCGCCGCCTTTGCCTGCGAACTGGCTTCCGCTACACCGACGACCGGGGACTCGACCAACACCTCCATGCGTAACCGGTTCACCGGGTTGGTCACGCACGTGGTCCGTGACACCGTCATGGCCCAGGTCGAGATACAGGCGGGGCCCTTCCGCTTCGTTTCGCTGATCAGCCGGGAGGCGGCGGACGAACTCCAGCTCGAGCCGGGCGTGTTAGCCACAGCGTGCGTCAAATCCACGAACGTCGCGGTCGAGGTGCCATGAGGCCGCTGACCCAACTGTGGCCGAGTGCTGCGCATGCCAGGCCCACCACCGACACGTGCCGTGCTTCGGGCAGTCGCATCGCAATGCCCGCGGGCATCTCCCTTGTCGCCACTTCGGCGATCGTTCTTACCGGTTGCAGCGCCGGGGCGGACAGAGCGCCGACTGAGTCCACCATCACAGTGCTCGCCGCCGCATCCTTGACCGAATCCTTCACCAGGATCGCGGCTGATTTCGAACGCTCGCATCCCGGAGTCCGCGTCACGGTGACTTTCGCTGCAAGTTCGTCGCTGGCGACGCAAGTGGCTGAAGGAGCACCGGCCGATGTGTTCGCTGCGGCCAGTTCGGCGACTATGGCGACCGCGGTCAGGTCGGGGGCGACAGTGAACCCCAGCACCTTCGCGACGAACAGCATGACCATCGCCGTCCCGCCTGCCAACCCGGGCCGCGTGACCGGACTACCGACGCTCGCCGACCCAGCCGTCAAGGTCGCGGTCTGCTCCCCTCGGGTTCCGTGTGGTGATGCCGCGAGCGCCGTCTTCCGGAAGGCGGGCATCACGGTCACACCTGTGACGCGGGAACCGGATGTGAAGGCGGTCGCGACCAAGGTTCGCCTCGGCGAGGTGGACGCCGGGATCGTGTATGTCACGGACATCCGGGCCGCGGGCACGTCGATCGATTCGATCCCGATCCCGTCCACGGAGAACGTTTCCACGGACTACCCGATAGCTGTGTTGCGCCGGTCCAGCAATCCGACCACAGCTCAGGAGTTCACCGACTTCGTCCTCGGGCCGGCAGGCCAGCGCGTGCTGGCCGAGGCTGGATTCGGGCCACCAGAGTAGTCGCCGTGACAGCGCCCGTCCAGACGTCCCGCCGCCGCGATCAATCGCAGCGGGGGACCCCCCGTGCCCCTGTGTGGCTAATGGTCCCAGCGATAGTGGCGGCGACCTTCTTGATCGCGCCGCTGGCGGCCCTGGTCGCGCGCGCGAACTGGTGGCAGTTGCCTCGCATCTTGACCGAACCGGCCATTCGAGAGGCACTCTGGCTGTCGATCTGGACGTCGTCGGTGGCAACCCTGCTGGCGCTGACGCTCGGGGTGCCGCTCGCCTGGGTTCTGGCCAGGCAGGAGTTCCCGGGGAAATCTGTCGTCCGGGCGCTGGTCACCCTGCCCCTGGTCTTGCCTCCGGTCGTCGCCGGTGTGGCTCTGCTGATGCTTTTGGGACGTCGGGGCGTCCTCGGTCAACTTCTCGACACGTCAGTGGGCCTCACGATCCCGTTCACCCCGATCGCGGTCATCATCGCCCAAACATTCGTATCGATGCCCTTCCTGATCATCACAGTGGAGGGTGCGTTGCGACTCGGCGGGAATCACTACGAGGAGGCCGCCGCGACCTTGGGCGCGGATCGGCTGACGATCTTCCGGCGCATCACGCTGCCGGCCATCGCCTCCTCACTCGTGGCCGGAACGGTGCTGTGCTGGGCCAGGGCTCTCGGCGAGTTCGGCGCCACCATCACCTTCGCGGGCAGTTTCCCCGGCCGAACCCAGACCATGCCGGTGCAGGTGTATCTAGCCCTGGAGTCTGACCCGCAATCGGCGATCGCCCTGAGTCTCGTGCTACTGCTGGTATGCGGCGCCGTGCTCATCGGACTGCGCAAACAGTGGCTGCGCACACCATGACGGGGCGTTCCTCCGCGCCAATCCCCGGTGCGACTACACCATCGGGCCAGACGCTGCGGGTTGCGGGCTCGGTGGTGCGCGGCGATTTCATGTTGCACGCCGAACTCGAGGTTTCGCCAGGTCACATTGTGGCCGTCCTCGGTCCCAACGCAGCCGGCAAGAGCACCCTGCTGCACGCGGTCGCTGGCCTGGTGGGTCTGACGTCCGGCAGTATCCGTCTCGGCGACCGCATCCTGGATGATCCGGCGGGCGACATTCTGGTCCCCCCGCACGACCGTCCGGTCACCGTGGTCTTCCAGGAGTATCGGCTTTTCCCCCACCTCAGCGTGCGTGACAACGTCGCCTTCGCCCCCCGCGCCAACGGACTGTCCAAGTCGGCGGCAGACCGGGTCGCAGCCAGGATTCTGGGCGAGTTCGAACTCTCGGAGCTGGCCGATCGCAGGCCTGCAACGCTGTCCGGCGGCCAAGCCCAGCGTGTGGCACTCGCCCGAGCCGCCGCAGCCGAACCCGCGGTCGTCCTGCTGGACGAACCCCTCTCCTCCCTCGATCTACCCGCCCGGGTGACGCTGCGCGACCGGATGTCACGCGACCTGCGGCGACTTCCTGGGGCCACCCTGCTGGTCACGCACGATCCGCTCGATGCTCTCGTGCTGGCCGACCACCTCGTCGTTCTGGAGGACGGCATCATCGTCCAGGAAGGATCGCCGCGGCAGGTCCTGGCTCGGCCACGAACGGAGTACGTGGCAGGGCTGACGGGAGTGAACCTTTTCCGGGGTGTGGTCCAGGAATCCGATGTGGTGCTCGCGAATGGGCACCGGCTGGCAGGATGCGGCGACTCGGCCCCGACATCGAGCAACTCCTCCGCCGTGTTGGTGGCCGTTCCGCCGAACGCGCTGAAACTCGAGGCACACCCCGCTGGCGGCCGCGGTGCCGCCGGTGGTGCTCCATCCGACTGGCAGGGGACTGTCACCGACCTGCACCAACTGTCGGATCGGATCCTGGTCGTGGTGGATTCCGACCCCCCGGTCAGGGCTGAGTTTCCGACCCTGACGTTCGCCGACCTGGCACTTCGACCTGGAGATCGGGTTTCGATTTCGCTACCAGAGACGTCGAAGGTGGCGGTGTTCGAGGAAGATGCGCACGACTCGGCGCATCCGTGACAGTCTGGTCACAGCCCCGTCCCGGACCATGGGGTCACCTGCGGCGGACCGACCGAAGAAGGAGAGAACGATGGCGACAACGGATCCGGCACCCGAAGGGGCGCCCAACTCCGACGGCAACGTGCAGCAGCTTCCCCTGACACCGGTGAAGTCCGTCCGAGGTCCGGCCGCATCGTCGTTCACGCTTGGTCTGATCTCGATCTTCGCTGGACTCATTGCCGGTATCCCGGCGATCATCATGGGCTTCATCGCCAAGAAGCGCGGCAAGGTATCGCACGAGAAGTCCACCCTTGCCACCGTCGGCATCACCCTCGGCGTGCTCTTCACGGTGATCAACATCCTCGTGGTCGTGCTGCTCGCTGTTGCGGCGAACAAGGCCTACAACAAAGCACAGGATGAAGCCGATCAGGTCCGGGTGGACCTGAACGCCGCGAAGATGTCCCTGCTCTACGTCGGGGGTGTGGCGAAGGGCGTGAAGAGTGGCCAGACCGACGGGCTGGAGCAGGCCGCCGCCGCCGCTGCCGCTGCCGAAGTCAGCAAGGATGGGCAGACTCAGGTGGTTGTGGAGGAAGCCGCCGCCGGACAGCCGATCAATGTTGCACTATCGACCTCGCATGGTTGCGTAACCTTCACCTTGATCTCGGCGAAGGACGTTCAGGAGAAGTCCATAACGGCGCCGGACCTGATGCGTGGCGCCGAGGGCACCACCGCCAAGCCGGTCCAGGGCGGTGCCCCGGTCTGCGGCTGATCCGAACGACCGCGGGCCATCCCGCCGCCCCCGCCGCGGACCCCAGACCACCGTTCCGACGAGGCCAGGCTGGTTCGTTCTATCCGGACTGCAAAGGTCGCAGTTGGTATGTGCTCACTGTGCTCGCCACTTCGACATCGGCCTCGTCCCGGACACTCAACTCCAGGACGAACACGGCCTTACCCTCGGTCGCCGCGAGCTGGCCGAGTCGTTGGAGCTCCGCCGGCTCCAGGTGCGCCTCGAGCGTGACATCGGTGCGGGCGGCCCGGCGGAAAGTGATGTCCACGTTGGTGACTATCGGCATCACCGTGCCCTGCAGCACGCTCAGCGGCAGGATCCCGCCCGGCAACTCGGCGATCGCGAACAGCGCGCCCGCGTACATCGTCCCGATGTGATTACGGTTCGGCTCCAGGGGCATCCGCAGCCGCACGAAACCGGGCCCGATCTCCTCGACCACCACCCCCATCCGCCCAACGCCTGGCACAGCCTGGTGGACGAAGGCTGTCGCGGTCTCGGGGTTCATGGCGTCATCGGTCATGTCGCGAGCCTAAGGCCTGATGCCGGCAGACCACCCCCGGTCTCTCGGGGCTCAGTGACACAGCGTTCCCGACAGCGCGGGTGAGCCTCAGAATTGGGCGCCGATAGCCGGGCGATCACCGCCTGACCGACGTACAGTGTCCGAATGAAATCAGGTGCGGTCGCCGGCCTGCCTCGAGCCCTGTCAGCGGTGGATCCGCGGCAGATCGCGGCAGCCGTCGGGCGGGCGCACGAACGGTTCGTCTCCGGCCAGGGGATACCTGAGGCACTCGTCCGCGGCGTCGTGCTGGAGTCGTGGCGGCGGAGCGCGGGTCACGGGGTGGATCCCGGCACCTCGCAGCCACCCACCGCGCTTGTCGGTGACGAGCTGGAGCGGGCACGACAGGACAGCCCCATGGCGACGGCGATGCCGCTTGTTCGGACATTGCTCACCGAGTCAGCCGCGGACGCGGGCCACGTGGTGGCAGTGGGCGATGCCGACGGACGCCTGCTGTGGGTCGAGGGTGATTCCAGGATGCGTTCCCAAGCGCAGAACATGGGGTTCGCGGAAGGATCAGTCTGGTCCGAGTCGGCCGCTGGCACAAATGCGCCCGGCACCGCTCTCACCGTCGACGCACCGGTGCAGATCTTCTCGGCCGAGCACTTCCTCGGTGTGGTGCAACCCTGGAGTTGCGCCGCGGTTCCGGTTCATGATCCGCACACCGGGGAGACCATCGGGGTGGTCGACGTCACGGGCGACGATACGATCGCGAGTCCCCACGCCCTCACGATGGTGCGGGCGACGGTGGCCGCAATCGAGGCGGAACTCAGAAGCCTGTCGCATCAGTCGTCGGAGTCCCGCTCCGATGGTCGTTCCAGGCCAGGACGAAATTGGCGCCTGGAGGTTCTCGGGCGTGACGATGCAGTGCTCGAACGGGACGGCCGTCGGATCCGGCTGTCGAGCCGGCACTCGGAACTGCTGCTGCTGCTCGCCCACCACCCCGAGGGTCTCAGTGCCGCGCGCCTGGCAGTGCTGCTGTCGGAGGATGACGTGCCCGATGTGACCATCCGGGCCGAGCTCACCCGCCTCCGCCGCATCCTCGGACCCGAGGTGCTGCTGTCGCGGCCCTACCGGTTGGCATTCCCGGTCACGACAGACATCGGCGAGGTCAGCGCCGCCTTGGACAGAGGCGCTCTGCAGAAGGCGCTCGGGGCCTACACCGGTCCACCGATGCCCTCCTCGGAGTCCCCGGCCGTTGCCGACCTGCGGGCGGACCTTCGCAACCGGATGCGGCGCGCGGCCCTTAACAGTCTCGATCCCGAAGCCGTCTTCGCCTACACCACGACCGCCGACGGACGGGAAGACGTCGAGGCGCACGAGATCGCACTCAGCGTCCTGCCCGCCACTTCCCCGAAGCGTCACACGGTCGAGGCGCGGCTCGACCTTCTCAACCAGTCGTTGATCTGATTCGGTCAGGGTTTGGGTCACCGGAAACAGCAGTCCAGGCGCATCCGCAAGAACACTCCTCGCATTCCTTGAACGTGCAACCTTCCTGCAACGTTGCACGCCCTAGCGTCCGCAGTCAGATGGCACGGGCCATCGGCGACCAGCGAATCCCGCAGGAGGAAACAATGACCGTATACGCACCCCCCGGCTCGCCCGAGGCGATCGTCACCTACAAGGACAGGTACGACAACTGGATCGGTGGCGAACGCGTCGCGCCGGTCAAGGGCGAGTACTTCGAGAATGTCTCGCCTGTGAATGGCAAGCCCTTCTGCGAGATTGCCCGCAGCACGGCCGAGGACATCGAGCTGGCACTGGACGCCGCACATGCCGCTGCGCCCGCCTGGGGCAAGGTTCCGGCCAACGAGCGCGCCAACATCCTCAACAAGATCGCCGACCGGATGGAAGACAACCTCGAAGCCATCGCCGTGGCCGAGACGTGGGAGAACGGCAAGCCGGTGCGTGAGACCCTCGCTGCCGACATCCCGCTCGCGATCGACCACTTCCGCTACTTCGCCGGTGTGCTCCGGGCACAAGAGGGTGCCCTCTCCGAGCTGGACGACGACACGGTGGCCTACCACTTCCACGAGCCGCTCGGCGTGGTCGGCCAGATCATCCCCTGGAACTTCCCCATCCTGATGGCCGTATGGAAGCTCGCCCCCGCGCTCGCCGCAGGCAACGCCATCGTGCTGAAGCCGGCGGAGCAGACACCGGCTTCGATCATGTGGCTGATCGACCTGATCGGCGACCTGCTGCCACCCGGTGTGCTCAACATCGTCAACGGTTTCGGCGTCGAGGCGGGCAAGCCGCTGGCCTCCAGCAGCCGGATCCGCAAGATCGCCTTCACCGGTGAGACCACGACCGGCCGGTTGATCATGCAGTACGCGAGCGCCAACATCATCCCGGTGACGCTCGAACTCGGCGGGAAGAGCCCCAACATCTTCTTCGAGGATGTTGCTCGTCACGACGACGACTTCTACGACAAGTCCCTCGAGGGGTTCACGATGTTCGCCCTCAACCAGGGCGAGGTCTGCACCTGCCCAAGCCGGGCCCTCATCCAGGAGAGCATCTACGAGAAGTTCCTCTCCGACGCCACCGAGCGCACGAAGAAGGTCATCCAGGGCAACCCGCTGGACTCGAACACCATGATCGGCGCCCAGGCGAGCAACGACCAGCTCGAGAAGATCCTCAGCTACATCGACATCGGCAAGGCCGAGGGTGCCCGGGTCATCACCGGCGGCGAGCGCGTCGATCTCGGAGGTGACCTGTCGGACGGCTACTACGTGGCACCGACGATCTTCGAGGGCAAGAACAACATGAGGATCTTCCAGGAGGAGATCTTCGGTCCGGTGGTGTCGGTGACGTCGTTCTCCGACTACGACGATGCCATCCACATCGCCAACGACACCCTGTACGGCCTCGGTGCCGGCGTGTGGAGCCGGGAGCTCAACACGTCCTACCGCGCCGGTCGGGACATCCAGGCTGGTCGGGTGTGGACCAACTGCTACCACGCCTACCCCGCCCATGCCGCCTTCGGCGGGTACAAGGGTTCGGGCATCGGTCGGGAGAACCACCTGCGGATGCTCGAGCACTACCAGCAGACCAAGAACCTGCTGGTGTCCTACGCCCCGCAGAAGCTCGGCTTCTTCTAAGCCGTTCGGCGAGCCGATGGCTGACCCTTCCAGGGTCGATGTCACCCCAGAGGCGGCGGACCTCCTCCGCCGCCTCTGGGTCGACAACGGCCCGCTGATGTTCCACCAATCCGGCGGCTGCTGCGATGGCAGTTCGCCGATGTGCTACCCGGACGGGGAGTTCCTCACAACCCCGGACGCCGATGTCCTCCTCGGCCACCTCGAACTCAAGGACCTGGGGTCGGTACCGGTGTGGATGTCAACTCAGCAGTACGAGTACTGGAAACACACCCATCTGACGATCGACGTGGTGCCCGGCCGCGGGGCCGGCTTCTCCCTGGAGGCACCGACGGGCAAACGGTTCCTCATCCGCTCCCGGCTACTGACCGACGAGGAGAGCGCGGCCGTGACGCCCTGACCGGATCATGGTCGAAGGTCACCCCCACGCCAACCGGCAGCCTGGCGCAGTCGGCTTTCCACTAGCCTCGCAGCATGCGGACCGGCGTCGTGATCCTGCCCGATCAGCCCTGGCCAGAGCTCCGGGCGCGCTGGCGAGAGGCTGAGGAACTCGGCTTCAGCACTGCCTGGACCTACGATCACCTGTCCTGGCGGTCGCTCAGAGATGGGCCCTGGCTCGGCACCATGCCACTGCTGGGCGCCGTCGCCGAGGCGACCTCGGTCATCCGATTCGGAACGCTGGTGACGAGTCCCAACTTTCGACACCCGGCGCTGCTCGCCAAGGACGCCATGACCTTGGATCAGCTCAGCCGCGGGCGACTCGATCTCGGCATCGGCGCCGGTGGCATGGGCTACGACGCCCAGGCCCTCGGCGCAGCGACCCTGACCCCGGCTGAGCGCAGCAACCGATTCCGGGAGTTCACCGCGGCCGTCGACGCCCTACTGCGCGAGCCATCGACCTCCTTCGCCGGAGACTTCTACACCGCCATCGATTCCCGCACCCTCCCCGGCTGTGTGCAACGTCCCCGAGTGCCTTTCACCGTAGCCGCGGCCGGGCCGAAAGCGCTGCGGGTCGCCGCCGCGTACGGGGACACTTGGGTGACGTTCGGACCCACGGCACCGGCCGAATCCCCGCAGGAATGGTTCGCTGCAGTGTCGTCCCAGTCCGCGGAACTGGATCGCGCCTGCGCCGCGGTCGATCGGGATCCGGGCTCGCTTCGACGCATGGCGCTCGTGGGTCTGGAATTGGGATGGGCGCAGGAATCGTCGGGCGCCTGGCAGGACTTCCGCGGCACACTGGCCGAGCTGGGGTTCACCGATGTAACGGTTCACTGGCCACGACCGGACGACCCCGAGCTTCCGGGGCCGCCGCTGGCGGTCTTCGACGCGGTGTGCGCCGACCTGTGACCTGCCGGACACCGGGGCATCCCTCCTAGCAGCGCGCCAACCGGGTGAACCTAGGCTTGCCCGCATGTCTATCCGGACGACCCCGCGTCCGGTCGCACGCGCGCAGGGTGGCCGTGACCAGTTCCTCGATATGCTCCGCGCCTGGTCGATCCTGCGCGTGGTGGCCGTGCACATCATGGGTCTGGCCCCGGTGACGATCCTCTGGTGGCCGGCCCCCTCGTTCGTGCTGCCCGGCATGCCGATGCTGTTCTTCGTCTCGGGCGCTCTGGCGCTGCGCAGCCTGGATCCAGGCGGACGCAGAACGACCTCAGCTCGGGGCTTCTTGTTGGACCGACTCCGGCGCATTCTCATCCCGTATTGGGCTTATTTCGCCGTTGTCGCGGGCATCACGATCGTGGTGGACATGGTCCGCGATGGTGACCTGACCCAGATCAACTACACGCGGATGGCACTCGGTCCAATACCCCTGATCAACCCGATCACGAGTCCCTCCGGATTCCTCGGAATGGTCCACCTGTGGTTCTTGGTAGTGATCATCTGGCTGACCTTGTTGGCGCCCGCGCTGGTCCGGTGGCACCGCCGGACCCCGCGACTTCTGCTGCTCGTCTCGATATCGCTGCTCGTGGCAGTTCCGCTGCTCGCACGTTCCGGCCATGTCATCTATCCCGAGATCGGAGCCCTCGCGCTCTTCCAGTTCTTCTATGTCCTCGGATTCTCCTACACCGACAGCGGAATCGTGTTGGGTCTGCCCGGCCACCTAGGGCGGATCCGCATCGGGGGATGGCGCGCGCTACTCGTCGGCGTTGCGTTCACCGGGGTCGCCTGGGCTCTGTGGCGCTGGGAACACCCGATCTCGATCCAGGACTCGGCTTTGGTTCAGGCCGCCCTTGGGATCTCGGCAATCGGCTTCATGGTCTGGCTACGCGAACCACTCGTCGCGCTGGCGGGGCGGGTCAGACCGCAACTCGCGTGGCTGACCAGACGAACCCTCACCATCTACCTCTGGGGTTGGCCGTGTACCGCGCTGGCGAAGATGGCGGTCGACAAGATCGGTCTCACCGGCTGGACATCCATGGGGGTGTTCCTCTCGCTGACCGTTGTGGCGCTGGTTACCGCGGTCCGGGTCTTCGGGCCACTCGAGGATCGGGCCGCCCGCCGCCGAACCATCGACCCGGGCCACGCGGCTCGGTCGGACCGCGCGCGCATCCAGTCGGAGCCACGAATGCTGGTTTCCGAGCACTGATTCCGGTGGCAGCCGTCACGAATCGTCGGGCACTTCCCCCGGCCCCCCGGTTGTGGCCAACCTCCGGATGAATAGGCCGCTGACCAGCAACAGCCATCCGAAGCCGAACAGCCAGCCACCCAGTACGTCGGTCAACCAGTGAACCCCCAGCAGCAACCGGCTGGGGGGCATCAGCAAGCCGATGATGATGCACACCCATCCGGTGAACGTCGACCACGGCCGGGGAACGATGAAGAGCAGCACCACCCCCAGCGCAACCCAGGTCGTTACCCCCGAGATGGTGTGTCCGGAGGGGAAGGAGAACTCGCTCTCCGTCTCGAAAGGGTTGGGCCAGGTTGGACGCTCCCGGGCTATCGATATCTTCAGGATCTGTGAGATCAGCAGACCCCCGACCGACACGATGGCGAACCATAGCGCCCAGCGTCGGTGCCGGAGGATCAGCAGCACGATCACCGTGACCGCGGCGACCGGGGCGGTCACCTTGCCACTGCCGATCAATTGGAAGTCGAAACCGAAACTCCGCAAGGCACCGTTGGCTGCCGCAAGGTCGTGGAACCACACCCCCACCGGCCGATCACTGGCATCCACGCCAGACTCGAAGACGCCGACTACGACTGCCAACACCCCGCCGAGCGCCAGCAGTACCACCCCCGAAGCCAGAAACGCCCCTGACCGTGACCGGGACGGCAGCTCCCGATAGAGCGTGCCCCGGGACAGTGGCTCGTGTAACGCCGCATCCGGCCCTTCGCCGGTCGGTTCGATCGATCGTGATGTGGCAACCATGTCCGCGCTCCCGTCATCCCGCACTTGCGCCACCGGTGGCTCCGTCGCCGATTGTTCCACTCTCGCGCTCCCGACGGTGCCGCGTAAGCCACCAGTAGGCACCACAGAGGGCGCCGACCAGGATCGGCAACAGGTACGTCCCCGCCCGGTAGAGGATGACTCCGGAGAGGACTTGGGCCTGGTAACGGCCACCGAGATACGCCGTGAAGGCCGCCGTGTAGGCAACCTCGACCACCCCGATACCTCCCGGCGTCACCTGGACCAGCGTCGACAGCCGCCCTAGCGTGTAGACCGCCAAACCGACGATCAGTCCCAGGGCGGCGATCGGAACCCCGGCCGCCCACAGGCAGATGACCAGCAGGAGTCCGTTGGCCCAGTAGAGGGCCGCCACGAAGCCCAGCACCCGCCAGCCGCTGTCGCGCAGGCCGGCGATCAACCGCAGCCGTCCTTGGATAGCGCTCTCGCCACCAGCAGCCACCGACCCCTGCTTGCGGTGGAAGCGGCGGCGGAACCAGTTGAGCATCCGGGTCCAGACACGTCCGGCCGCAGCGGTGAATCCGGGGCTCCAGAGCATGGCCACGACCCCGGCGATCGAAGCCACAGAAAGCAGCGCCGCGATAATGGCCACCGGTAGCAGCGATGACACGTCCGAGGAGTCCCGGTGTTCCAGCGTGAGAGCCAGGATCCCCAAAAGCGGCATGGTCGTGATCATCAGGGTGGACAGCATCGCCACCGTCACAGTCGCCCGTGCGAAGTCCTCCGCTCCGACGCCGTAGGAGCGGAGGATGGCGAACCTCACCGCCATGGCGGAAGGCCCAGGGATGAGGTTGCCCGTGGCCTGTGAGGCGTGCTGGGCCACCAGCGCATCAGTGAAACTCAACTCCGGCAGCGGAGCGGCCGTGGTCGCCGTGGTCATCACCACCAGAGCCAACGAGCCCAGCGAGACCACGATGAGCCACCAGGGCGAGACCTCGCCGAGAGACTTCGCGACGTCACTGCTCTTGCGCAACTCGAGAACGAGCGCGAAGCCCAACAGGGCGATCACCAATACCGCGCACAAACCCAACAGGATTCGGCGGCGCAGCTTATGCGGGGAGCCCGGTTCCCCCGAGATCACCGAGGAGTCGCCGGCACTGTCTGGCCCTACGGCCGAGGGCATGTCGCGGACTCAGTCGGCGCGCAGGCCGAGCCCGGGCAGATCGATCCCCACCGTTGCCGGTGCCACGCCGATGGGCGGCAACTCGCCCGGAACCACCGGTCGGCCCAACAGGTAACCCTGGGCGAATCTGACTCCACAGCGACGGGCCACATCGAACTGCACCGCGCGCTCCACCCCCTCCAGGACCACATCGGCGCCGATGGCCTCCGCGATCGTCTGCACAGCCGTCAACAACATCTCATCGCGCCTCGTGGGCTCAAGCCCCATCAAGGCCCGATCCACCTTGATCATGTCGATCGGAAGGTCCCTCAGGTAGGTCATGTTCGCGAAACCGGCCCCGAAATCATCGATCCCGACACGGACCCCCAGATCGAGCAAGGCCCGCAACTGATCTGCCGCCGCAGTACGAGAGTCGAGCACCGGGTTCTCCACGATCTCGACGAGCAGATTGTCCGGGGATGTGTTGTAACGGTGCAGGGCCGCTCGCAGTTCCCCGACGATGTCGCAGTGGGTCAACTGTCGAGGAGAGACATTCACCCCCACCCGGAAGTAGTCCAGCCCACCGCGAGCGTGCTCCCAGCGCGCTGTCTGGGCAACAGCCCGATCGATCACCCAGGCACCGAGCTCCTCCATCAGGTCGCTGGTCTCCGCCACCGATAGGAAGTCGGCGGGAGCCAGCAAGCCCCTCGTTGGATGACGCCATCGCACTAGCATCTCGGCACCGGCGGTTCGCCCCGTGGGAACGTCGACCACAGGCTGCGCGTACAGGATGAGTTCACCGTTGCGCAGTGCCGTGCGCAGGCCCTGCGCCGAGACCAGCACCTCTTCGGGTTCGAAGGCGCCCAGGCCCGCCGGGATCTCCCGGAAGGCCAGGATCACCAGGTCCCGGACCTTCGACAGCACGTAGAGCAGGTATCCGGTGATGTTTCCCTCGTGATCCCGCAGCGGGGCGACTGCTTCGAAGCGTCGCTCACTGCGTCCCACCCGCGAGATACCCGTGAGGATCTCCTGCGCCACCTCCGGCGGCAGCAGCGTGCCGACCGCCGGGCCTCCCACATCCAGGTCCCATGGGCCAGGCGCCACCGCCAGCGAACTTAGTCTCGTGAGTGCGGCAACGGCATCCCCGGAGATGTGCACGACCCGGTGGTCGCCGTCGGCCCGACAGAGGACCACTCCGTCCATGCTGGCTCGCACCGTCTCCAAGATGGCAGCGGTGAGGTCGGAAGGCAGGCGCTGATGCGACACGACCTCACCTCCACTTCATCTCTGCTGAGCCTGCAGTCATCCTGCCGTCCCACCGGGGTTTCGTCAGGCTTTCCCGAACGCCGAGCCCGGTCCACTCACGTCAAGACCGCCATCGGCCACCAGTGTCGCACCCGAGATGTAGTCACCGCCAGGGCTGGCGAGGAACGCCACCAGCGCCGCAACTTCATCCGCCGCCTGCAGTCGGCCCAGCGGGACCACGGTCGAGACCTGATCGGGATCAAGCCCGTACCGCTCCCATGCAGCGGTGTGCACGATGCCCGGCGCCACCGCGGTCAGCCGGATGCCATAGCGGCCCCACTCCACGGCCAGCGTCCTGGTGAGGGACTCGACGCCGGCGCGCGCCGCGGAGGAGTGAGCCATGCCGGGCATCCCGCGTCGTGGCGTCATAGTGATGCTCACGACCTTGCCGTAACCAGAAGGGATCATCGACCTCACCGCGACCTGCGTGGTCAGGTACCAGGTGGCGTCGAGATTGAGGCGGGTGACTGCTCGGAACCCGTTGTAGCTGATGGCCTCTGCGGGGCTGACGAACTGCCCACCCGCGCTGTTCACCAGGATGTCGATGCGATCGACGATCCCCAGCGCCTCGTTCAGGAGTTCGTCCACAGCATCGGGTTCGCGGATATCGCAGGTCAGGGCGGTGGCGGTGGCATCGCCGCCGGTTGCCCCAACAGCCTCTTCGATGAGGGCTACGGTCTCGGCGAGCGGCTCTTCCCTCCGACCGACGACGATGACCGAGGCCCCGGCGGCAGCGAGTGCCACAGCACTCGCTCGACCGATCCCTGAACCGCCACCGGTGATCAAGGCCGTGCGCCCGGCGAGCACACCTGGCGCTAACAGCCCGACTACCTCAGGATTCGATGCTGGACTCATGGCTTGTCTCCTCGCTACCTCAACGGTCGTTACAGACGATCAGACCACAACAGCGGGCGATCTTCGGCTCCGGGCAGGGCCGTGTCGACAGTGCGATACTTGCCCGGTGAGTCAACTGATCGATCCTGGTGAGATGTACCTGCGCACCATCTTCGAGTTGGAGGAGGAGGGTAAGACTCCGCTGCGGGCCAGAATCGCGGAGCGACTCGGACAGAGTGGGCCGACGGTTTCACAGACGGTGGCACGGATGGAGCGCGACGGCCAGTTGACGGTCGGTCCGGATCGGAGTCTCGCATTGAGCGAGACCGGGCGGGAGATGGCGACCAGGGTGATGCGCAAGCACCGGTTGGCTGAGTGCCTTCTGGTGGACGTGATCGGCATGCCTTGGGAGGACGTGCACGAAGAGGCCTGCCGGTGGGAGCACGTCATGAGCGACGAGGTTGAACGGCGTCTGATGCAACTACTCGACCATCCCACCACGTCACCATTCGGAAATCCGATCCCCGGACTGGCGGAACTCGGGGAATCAGGCCCCCGCTCCGACAACGTCGAATCGCTATCGTCCACGTGCGGCCCCGAGTCGCGCACTTTCGCGGTTGTGCGCATCG
>CAYMPK010000020.1:0-20843 GCA_964392145.1 uncultured Actinomycetes bacterium
GCCCGCAAGACAGGGTTCTGTTGGCCGAAGCCGCGGCCAAGTTCGGGGAGGCACTGCCGACCTACGCCGAGGACACCGAGCGCACGGCGAACCTGACCCTGGACGGCGAGGATGTCACCATCGGCAACGGTGCCGTCGTGATCGCCGCCATCACTTCCTGCACCAACACCTCCAACCCGTCGGTGATGCTGGCCGCCGGCCTGTTGGCCAAGAAGGCGGTCGAACGGGGTTTGACCAGCAAGCCATGGGTCAAGACGACGCTCGCGCCGGGTTCCAAGGTCGTAACGGACTACTACGAGAAGTCGGGTCTGGACGTTTACCTCGACAAGTTGGGTTTCGACCTGGTCGGTTACGGCTGCACCACGTGTATCGGCAACAGCGGACCGCTTCGACCGGAGGTAAGCGCGGCCGTGAACGACGCGGACCTCGCGGTGGTGTCGGTTCTCAGCGGCAACCGCAACTTCGAGGGTCGGATCAACCCGGACGTCAAGATGAACTACCTGGCGTCGCCCCCGCTGGTGGTGGCCTACGCGATCGCCGGCCGGATGGACCTGGATATCGTCTCCGAGCCCCTCGGAACTGGGGCGGACGGCCAGCCAGTGTTCCTGCGCGAGATCTGGCCCACGCCTGCGGAGATCTCCGATGCGGTCGCCGCCAGCATCGACGCCGACATGTTCACCGCGCGCTATGCCGACGTTTTCGCCGGCGATGCTCGTTGGACGAGCCTCGACACTCCCGACGGCTCCACCTTTGCCTGGGATGCCGACTCGACCTACGTGCGCAAGCCGCCGTACTTCGACGACATGGCTCGGGAACCGTCACCTGTTGTCGACATCGCCGATGCCAGGGTGTTGGCGAAGTTGGGCGACTCCGTCACTACCGACCACATCTCGCCGGCCGGGGCCATCAAGGCCGACAGCCCGGCAGGTGCCTACCTGGCGGAGCACGGGGTGGACCGCAAGGACTTCAATTCCTACGGTTCCCGTCGGGGAAACCACGAGGTCATGATCAGGGGGACCTTCGCCAATATTCGACTTCGGAACCAGTTGGTACCTGGTGTCGAAGGGGGATTCACTGTCGACTTCACCAAGGCGGACCGTCCGCGCACAACGATCTATGAGGCGGCCCAGTCGTACGCCGCGGCCGGGCAACCGCTGGTCGTGCTGGCGGGCAAGGAGTACGGCTCAGGCTCCTCCCGGGACTGGGCGGCGAAAGGAACGGCCCTGCTCGGGGTGCGAGCGGTGATCGCGGAGTCCTATGAGCGAATTCACCGCTCGAACCTCATCGGAATGGGTGTGCTGCCGCTGCAGTACCCCGCCGGAGAGTCCGCTGACAGCCTGGGACTGACCGGGGAGGAGACGTACTCCGTGAGCGGTGTCACCGAGTTGAACGAGGGCCGGACGCCCGGCACCCTTCGGGTTGTCGCCGAGGCCGATGACGGTCGCACGGTCGAATTCGATGCGGTGCTGCGGATCGACACCCCAGGTGAGGCCGACTACTACCGCAACGGTGGCATCCTGCAGTACGTGCTGCGCTCCCTGCTCGGCTGAGGCGCCACCTACATGTCCACGGCGACGCCGGCGGGCTGGCCCGACCGATTGCCGCCGCCGGAGGCCGAGGGGTTCCCCGCGGCAGCGGTCGCGTGGCTGCTGGACCATGCGCCGCCGGAGTTCCGGTCCCATCAGGTGTTCCGTCGTCGTCCGGTGGCTCTTGCCCGTGTCGTCGCCCACTACACCGAGGGTGCGCTCGGTGCCTCTCGGGAGGCCTACGCCGGAGTGCGACGGGAACTGGGGGAATGGCTGGACCCCACCGGGGTGACCGAGGTCCTCACGGCGCTGGAACACGAAGGCGTCCGGCTCGCGAGGTTGACTCGGGAGGTGGCGCTGGTGGAGGAGGCCCTCAAGGGGCGTCGCTGGGTGCCGAGGCTGTAGGAAGGCCGTAGAATCTCCCAGGAGTGGTCTCGTCGCGTGAAGGGTCGGCAGTGACGCACATAGAGGACGTTTCGGGTCCGGCCGATCTGAAGTCCCTTTCGTACCCCGACCTGGAGTCGTTGTCTGTCGACATCCGGGCCTTCCTGGTGGACAAGGTGTCCCGGACCGGTGGTCATCTGGGTCCGAATCTCGGCGTGGTGGAGTTGTCCATCGCTTTGCACCGGGTGTTCGACTCGCCGAAGGATGCCATCCTGTGGGATACCGGCCATCAGGCCTACGTCCACAAGATCCTCACTGGGCGGGCAGCCGGTTTCGACACGCTGCGCCAACCAGGGGGCCTGTCCGGCTACCCCAGCCGCTCGGAGAGTCCGCACGACCTGATCGAGAACTCCCATGCCTCGACCTCGCTGTCGTATGCCGACGGGTTGGCCAAGGCCTGGGAGGCCGACGGTGTCCTCGGAAGTCGCCACGTGGTCGCGGTCATCGGCGATGGAGCCCTCACCGGGGGGATGGCATGGGAAGCGATCAACAACATCGCTGGCGCCCCCGACCGGCAGGTCATCATCGTGGTCAACGACAACGAGCGTTCCTACTCGCCCACCATCGGCGGGGTCGCCACCCACCTGTCGACCCTGCGCACAACCGATGGTTACGAACGCTTCCTGGATTGGGGTAAGCGGGCGCTGTCGCGTACCCCGGTACTGGGACGGCCGGCCTACGGCACCCTGCATGGGATGAAGAAGGGCATCAAGGACATGGTGGCCCCGCAGGGAATGTTCGAGGACCTGGGGCTGAAGTACATCGGTCCGGTCGACGGTCACGACCTGGTGGAGCTTGAGACTGCCCTGCGCCGGGCTCGCGGTTTCCGAGGTCCGGTCATCGTGCACGCCATCACGGAGAAGGGTCGGGGTTACGCTCCGGCCGAGGCCGATGAAGCGGATCGGTTCCACGGTGTCGGCGTGATCAATCCGGACACCGGTGTGCCGGTGTCCGGTGGTGGCCCCACCTGGACCGGCGTATTCGCTGCTGAGATGGTGGACATCGGACGGTCCGACCCGGATGTCGTGGCCATAACCGCGGCGATGCTTGGACCGACCGGCTTGGCCGAGTTCGAGCACGCCTTCCCCGAACGATGCTTCGACGTCGGTATCGCCGAGCAGCACGCGGCCACCTCCGCCGCAGGGCTTGCGCTCGGCGGCAAACACCCGGTGGTGGCCCTGTACGCCACTTTCCTGAATCGCGCGTTCGACCAGGTCCTTTTCGATTGCGCGCTCCACAACGCCGGTGTCACCTTCGCTCTGGATAGGGCCGGGGTCACCGGGGACGATGGTGCCAGCCACAACGGGATCTGGGATCTGTCGATCATGTCCTTCATCCCGCGCGTCAAGGTGGCGGCGCCCAGGGACGGGACGCGATTGCGCGAGCAGCTGCGTCGAGCCGTGTCCATCGACGATCGACCCACGGTGGTGCGCTACCCGAAGGGGCGCTTGACCGACGACCTGCCGGCGCTCGAACGCCTCGGGGATGTGGACGTACTGTGGCGCCGGGGGCGCCAGCAGGTGCTCATCGTCGCGGTAGGACCGATGTCCTGGCAGGCATTGGGGGCGGCGGAGCTACTGGAGTCCCAGGGCATCGGGACGACTGTCGTCGACCCCTGTTGGGTGCTTCCGGTGTCGGAGGAGGTCGTGGCCCTGTCAGCCGGGTTCGACGTGGTGGTCACGGTGGAGGACAGCGGTCGCCATGCGGGCTTCGGGTCGGCACTCACCCAGGCCATGTCCGACACCGGTATCGTGCTGCCGACGGCCGTGCTCGGCATCCCGGCCGAATTCCTGTCACAGGGCCGCAGGGCGGACATCCTGGCTGACGCCGGCCTCACGGCCGAGGGGATCGCGGACGCGGCCAGAGGTCTGCTCGCGCACCGGAATCGAGCCCCCAGACCGGCCTCTTAGTACTTTTTTCTTTACCAGTTCTGCCGATAGCGCCGCAAGCGGTTTCGATGTATAAGCCGCTAGGCGTAGATCACAGTAAAGATTCCCTTGAAGAAGCCCCCCGGCTCTTCGCCGGTTGGCACGGTGGGTAACAGTAAACCGGGATAGATGAAGATCTGAAGAGGCCGCACGCCGACCGGTACGCGGACCCCCGACCAATCACATTGGACGAGGAAACTGAGGATGAGACGCATGACGGACGACCGAGGATCCACCGATACCCGGGGGGTTCGGGGCGCCATGTCCCGCAAATTCATCACGGTAGGTGCCACTGCCTGCGCCGTCGCCGGCACGGCTGTCATCGGGTCGGCAACCCCGGCAGCCGCCAACTACCCCGAGCCTCCAGAGGGGTCCGTGGGTATCCAGGCCTACCTCAATGAGACGGCCCCAGCCGGCTGCCCGACCCGTGCGCCCGCCGGAACAATGCGCGCCGGCGGCGAAGTCCACTCCATGTGCCTTCAGGCTTCCGCTGCGGCGCCGTCCAGGGAGGCGGCCGGAGCCATCCGGTATGCCTTCCGCTACCTCGGTGCCTCGTACAGTCAGGGCAACCGCGACTCCGTCAACCCGCCGGTCTTCGACTGCTCATCGATGGTCGGCCGTGCCTATCGGTCCGCCGGCGCGATGATCAAGAACTACCGGACAGGTGAGACCTGGAAGTTCTATCCGCTGTTCGGCTGGACGGGTGCCTACACGCCTGACTACTACGCCAACACGAACTTGGTGCGCGTCAGCGGCGCACACCTGCTTCCCGGTGACATCATCATCCAGTTCGACGGCAGCGACCCGAGTAACTCGGCGGGCAACGCGGGCCATGCCCAGATGTACATCGGCAACGGCCTGATCATCCAGTCCGGCGGGGGTCGACCCAGCAACCTGAACGTGTCACGATTCGGCAACTTCTCGTTCAGCAACGCCTGGTACTTCCGGTTCAAGTCGCCGAACGGCGCCCAACCCAACACGCCCCCGGCCGGCAAGAGCGCCAGCCGGGTGATCCCGTGGAAGTACCCGTTCTACTTCGGTCCCACGGGTGCGCGGCGCATCATGAAGCTCGCGGTGGAGCCCGACAGCGGGCGTCCGCTGCAACTGCAGTACTTCCACAAGGCTTCGAAGAAGTGGCGGACCCAGTCCACCGCTATCACCGGTAGCAACGGGATGGCACGCTTCGCGGTGCCGTTCCTCCGAGGGTCCTGGCAGTGGCGTCTCTACGCGCCGGCCACGGCCACCGCAAAGGCGGCAGTCGGTCCGCCGGTCACCTTCGTCGGCCGCTAGCACCATCACCGCCCGGGCCGGCATCGCGCCCAGGCGCTCGACCCCAACGACGAGCGGGCCGCCCCTTGAAGGGGCGGCCCGCTCGTCGTTGTCAGTGTCCTAGCCGTGGAGGGTGGCAACACCGGCAGGCAGGAAACGTTCGCCATTCACGCGCTCGGAAACGCCCGAACGATCGAGGTAGGGCGTGATCCCCCCCAGATGGAACGGCCAGCCGGCGCCCATGATCATGCACAGGTCGATGTCCTGGGCCTCTGCCACGACGCCCTCGGCCAGCATGAGCCGAATCTCCTCAGCCATCGCCGCCATCGCACGCTCCCGGACTTCATCGGCCGTGGCCGGGTCGTCGCCCTGCTCGAAGAGTTCCGCCACTTCCGGATCGACCTGCTGGGTGCCGGTATCCCACGACCAGATCCCGCCCTTGCCGGCATCGACGATCCGGCGCAGGTTCTCCGAGACGTAGAACCGATCCGGGTAGGCCTCGTGAAGGGTCTCCGAGACGTGGAACGCGACCGCTGGACCGACCAGTTGCAGCAGCATGAACGGGGTCATCGGCAGCCCCAGCGGGTCGAGGGCCGCATCAGCCACCTCGAAGGGCGTGCCCTCGTCCACGGACTTCGTCACTTCCCCCATGAATCGGGTCAGCAGACGGTTGACCACGAAAGCAGGCTTGTCGGAGACCAACACACAGGACTTCTTGAGCGACTTGCCGACAGCGAATGCCGTGGCCAGGGTGGGATCGTCAGTGGCCTCGCCCCGGACGATCTCCAGTAGTGGCATCACCGCCACCGGGTTGAAGAAGTGGAAGCCCACAACCCGTTCCGGATGGTCCAGGCCGGCAGCCATCTCGGTCACCGACAACGAGGAGGTGTTGGTCGCGAGTACACAGTCCTCGCGCACCACCGCCTCGACCTCGGCGAATACCCGCTGCTTGACAGCCAGATCCTCGAACACCGCCTCGATCACGAAGTCGGCGTCGTGGAAGGCCTCCTTCGACACGGATCCGGTGATCAACCCCCTCAGGCGGTTGGCCTTGTCCGCGTTGACGCGCCCACGGGCTGCCAACTTGTCGATCTCGCCATGCGCGTAGGCGAGACCCTTGTCGATGCGCCCCTGATCGAGGTCGGTCATCACCACCGGGACACCCAGTCGCTGGGCGAACAACAGGGCCATCTGGGAGGCCATCAAGCCGGCCCCGACAACCCCGACCTTGGTGACCGGCCGCGCCAGCGACTTGTCCGGGACCCCGACTGGCCGCTTTGCTCGCTTCTGCACCAGTTCGAAGGCATACAGGCCGGCGCGCAGTTCATCGCTCATCACCAGATCGGCCAGGGCCTCATCCTCGGCAGCGAAGGCGACATCGGCGTCCGCGGTCTTGGCGAGTTCGATCAAATCGAGCGCCCGCAATGGAGCAGGAGCGGCGTCCTTGACCTTCCCGGCGACAAAGGCACGTCCGCGGGCGACCGCGGCATCCCAGGCGTCGCCACGGTCCACTTCGGCGCGCGTGACCGTCTCCTCACCCTTGACGATCCGGGCGGCCCACGCGAGCGAGCACTCCAGGAAATCAGCCGGCTCGAACATGGCGTCGGCGATACCGAGTTGGCACACCTGGGCCGGCTTCAACTGCTTGTTCTGGTTCAGCGCGTTCTCCACGATGACCGTGACGGCTGTGTCGGCGCCAACCAGGTTGGGCCACAGGTACGTTCCGCCCCATCCAGGCACCAGCCCGAGGAAGCACTCCGGCAGCGAGATCGCGGCCGCGCCGCTGGACACGCTCCGGTAGGTGCAGTGCAGGGCGATCTCCAGGCCGCCGCCCATGGCTGCGCCGTTGATGAAGGCGAAACTGGGAACAGCGAGCTCACCGAATCGACGGAACTGCTCATGCCCGGAGATGCCGATCTCCAGCGCCTCCGCTCGGGCGTTCAGTTGCGGGACCCCGGACAGCTCGGCACCGACGGCGAAGATGAACGGCTTGCCGGTGAGGCAGACCGCCACCAGGTCGTTCCTCGCCTCCACCTCGTCGAGGGCTGCCCGCAGCGAGTCCAGCGCGCCCGGTCCGAACGTGCTCGGCCGAGTGTGATCACGGCCGTTGTCCATCGTCAGGATCGCGGCCGTGCCAGCGCCCAGCGGCAGTTGGGCGTAGCGGACCTTGAACTCGGTGACGATCTCTTCCCACTGTGACTCAGCCATCACTTCGCGCCCTTCGTGTAGTGGGGGTTCTCCCAGATGACGGTGCCGCCCATTCCCAGGCCGATGCACATGGTGGTCAAGCCGTACTGGACTTCGGGGTGCTCCTCGAATTCCCTGGACAGGTAGGTCATCAGTCGGATGCCGCTGGAGGCCAGCGGATGGCCGACCGCGATGGCGCCGCCCATGGGGTTCACCCGTGGATCGTCGTCGTCTATGCCGTAGAAGTCGAGGAAACTCAGCACCTGGACGGCGAACGCTTCATTCACTTCGAAGAGGCCGATATCGGAGATACCCAGCCCTGCCTTGGCCAGCGCCTTCTCGGTGGAGGGGACCGGGCCGTAACCCATCACCTCCGGCTCCACGCCCGCGAACGCGAACGAGACCAGACGCATGCGCTTGGCCAGTCCCAATTCGTCGGCCACCTCCTCGGCAGCCAGAATCGCCGCCGTCGCGCCATCGTTGAGGCCAGCGGCATTGCCGGCCGTCACCCTGCCGTGGGGCCGGAACGGTGTCTTCAGTCCGGCCAGATTCTCCATGGTCGTTCCCGGACGCGGCGGTTCATCCTCGCTCGCGAGGGTCCACCCGGCTTCGGCGGTGCGGGTAGCGACCGGGACCAGCATCGGCTGGATCTTGCCGGCTTCGTAGGCCTTGGCGGTCTTCTCCTGGCTGGCGACCGCATAGGCGTCGGCGCGTTCCTTGGTCAGTTGCGGCAGTCGATCGTGCAGGTTCTCCGCGGTCTTGCCCATCAGTAGCGCTTCGGGGTCGACCAGTCGCTCGGATAGGAACCTCGGGTTGGGATCGACCCCCTCGCCCATGGGATGCCTTCCCATGTGTTCCACCCCGGCGGCCAGCGCGACGTCGTAGGCGCCGACACCGATCCCGGAGGCGACCGTGGTCGCCGCGGTCATGGCGCCGGCGCACATCCGGTCGACGGAGAAGCCGGGCACCGAGATCGGGAGCCCGGCCAGCAGGGCGCCGCTGCGCCCGAGGGTCAGACCTTGGTCCCCGATCTGCGTCGTGGCGGCGATCGCCACCTCGTCGACCCGTTCGGCGGGAAGCTTCGGGTTACGACGTAGCAAGTCGCGGATGACCTTCACAACCAGGTCATCTGCTCGGGTCTCGGCGAACAGGCCCTTCGGGCCCGCCTTGCCAAACGGGGTGCGCGCTCCGTCGACGAAAACGACGCCGCGTCCATGCTGGGCCATGGGGCCTCCAGGTCACTCGGTCGGCCTCGCAGGCTTCCCACCCGCGAGGAGGAAATAGCTGACACCCCGAATGTTACTCGCGAGTAATCTACGGCTCGACGTGGGGCGTGTCGACGGTCTCGAGGGGGACAGGCACCTGCGCGGATAGGCCCTCGACTATGCAGGTGAGGCAGAGGCCCACCTGCCATCGTCGGGCGCCCAACTCAGCCAGGGCCAGCTGTACCTGCGCCTGTCCAGGTGGGGCAGCATCCTCGTCGCTGAACTGCCACACCAGCGCGCGCATGGCGCGAGGTGGCAGTAGGTTCTCCCGAGGCAATCCGAGTTGTTCGGCCAGGCGGTCGAGGTTGGCTCGGACCGCCGTGTGCCGTGCCGCGGCGAGTGGCCTGATTCGCTCCCAGGCTCGAACGTTCGGCAAGTCCGTACTCTTCACTCGTGCCGCCGGCAGTTCCGAGGCAGGCAACCCCTCGGCCTTCGCGAGCGCCGTCAGCCAGACCTGGCAGCGCTGCGGGGTCTGTTGTCGGCCGCGCGGCAGGGCCCGCACCTCGGCGGCGGTGCTGGGCGGGTTATCCGCCATCGCTATCAGCAGCATGTCGGGGAGCAGGCGTGATGGCGTGACGTCCTCCGACCGACCCATGAGATCGCGGGCGGTCCACAGTTCTCGAACGATCGCCAACGTTCGCGGGGACCGGGTGCGCAGGCCCTTCACCCGGCGCCATGGTTCCTGTCGCGGAGGTGGTGGCGGAGCCGTCCGCACTGCCTCGAACTCCTCGGCGGCCCACTCGTCCCTGTTGGCGTCCCGCAGTCGCTGCTGCAACACCCGACGCAGGTCCAGCAGCAACTCGACGTCCAAGGCGGCGTATACCAGCCAGGCGTCCGGCAACGGTCGAGTCGACCAATCGGCAGCCGAGTGATCTTTCGCCAGGCTGAAGCCGAGCAGTTCCTCGACCATGGTGGACAGGCCTACCCTGGGCATGCCCAGCAGCCGACCGGCCAACTCGGTGTCGAACACCCGCGGGGGCACGAGTCCGACCTCTGCCAGGCTCGGCAGGTCCTGGTTCGCGGCATGCAACACCCACTCCGCGTCGCCCAAGGCCTCGGTCACCTGTCGAAGGTCAGGCAGCGCCACCGGGTCCACCAGCCAGGTGCCGGTGCCCTCTCGGCGGAACTGCACCAGGTAGGCGCGCTGGCTGTATCGGTACCCACCCGCGCGCTCAGCGTCCACCGCCACCGGGCCGGTGCCGGCGACGAGGGCGCTCAAGAAGTTCGCCAGCGCCTCCGGGTTGTCCACCACCGGCGGAACTGGCTCCCGTGGGGCGGTGAGGGGCGTCGGTTCCGCCACCTGTGCAACCGCATCGCTCTCAACGTCGGACACACCCTGAAACTACGCCACTCCGGATCCCGAGGTGCGTTCCAACCTTGCGCCCACCGACGGCGGATCAGGTGATGAAGCCTGCACGCATGGCCAAGGCGACCATCTCAGCCCGATCCCCGGTACCCAGTTTCCGCGCGATCCGCGCCAGATGGCTCTTCACGGTCAAACTGGAGAGGCCCAGATGCTCTCCCACCAGCTTGTTTGACATCCCGTCGGCCACCGCACCGAGGACTTCCACCTCGCGCTCGGTGAGTTCCCCCTGATGACCTCGGATGGTGGGGCCGGGGGACCCTTCGCCAGCGGGTGCCATTACGACGTACGTTCTGATTCCCGCGCCCAAGGCTGCCACCACGCCGTAGGTGTCGTGACGACTGGTGACCAGCACGACGCGCCGCCAACCGAGGGAGGCCATGTCACGGACGAACTGCAGCACCGGCACATCCTGCACGCCACCATCCAGCAGGCAGATGTCGGCGCTGCTGACGATGCGGGCCCGTGCGCGCGCCTCGGTGCCGGTCGCACATTCCAGGACCCTGGCGGCACCCCGGGAATGGACGAGGGCGACGAACTGCCCTCGCCGAGCTGGATCCGGGGACACGACCAGGGCGGAGAATCGGCGCGCGCCCAGATCGCGCGCCTTCAGGGGCACGGCCGCGATCGGCGCTGAGATCGACACGAAAACCCCCAGTCCGTGCTGCGGGCCGGAACCGCCTGTCCCCACCCGATACGCCATCAACTGGCGCACGGTACGAGAATCGGCAGCCCACGGGGGCGACTTGAGCCGGACCTACGCCCAGATTGGCCGCGGGTCGCGTCGAGCGGATGTCCGCTTCAGTGGCGAAGGCCGCTTTGCCTGGGGGACAGCATCGCGACCCCCGCCGCCAGGGGTTCCAGCCCGCAGGACGTTGCCAGCAGGTCGGCCCACGCCCGTACATGTTGGCTGAGGTCGGCGACGTGCGATGCGGTCCACGAGGCGCGGATCTGCATCCGGCCCTCGGGTTCCCGGTCGGCCATGGCATCAAAGGACTGGGACTGTACCCGGGTTACCGTGCCACCCAGGGCCACGTAGGCCAATCCTTCGAGCGACTCCTCGAGCCACGTCCAGCCCACCTCGGGCAGTAGCGGGTCCGCAGCCAGTTCCGGCTCCACGAGCGCATCCACGTAGAGCACGAGGCGGGTGTCGCCCTCCCAGGCCTCCTCGCCCGCCGCGTTGTGCAGGATCACCAGCCGTCCGCTGCCGAGGTCCTCATCGGCCACCACGGCGTCAGCGGTGATGGCCAACGACTCGGGGGCCATCCGCTTCGGCGCGGGGGCCTCCGCCGTCAGCAGTTCCGGGCGGAAGGTCATCTCCCGGACTGCCGAGGCGGCACGCTCGAACGCCGAACCGACGTCGGTGCCCGGGAAGGTGGCCATACCTCACAGCGTAAGAGCAATCGGGCCCTTCCCCCGGCTTGCCCACGGTGTCGGGGTGTCGTGGTGCGTGGGATGATGCACGACGTGAGTATCGGTGACGAAATCAGCGACATCATCGGCCGGGCGCCCGAGTTGCCCGCCGGCCACCCGTTGGTCGACGGCAGGACTGCCGACTCGGCCCTGGTGCGGGCCGCCCGTCGGCAGCCGGTGCCGTTCACCCCGGTGTGGTTCATGCGCCAGGCAGGCCGTTCGCTGCCCGAGTATCGCGAGTTGCGCGAGGGCGTGGCCATGCTCGATGCCTGCTTCGACCCAGCCATGGTCACCGAGATAACGATGCAACCCGTACGGCGCCACAAAGTCGACGCCGCCATCCTGTTCAGCGATATCGTCGTGCCGCTCAAAGCCCTCGGTGTGGACCTGGACATCGTGCCCGGGGTCGGACCGGTGGTGGCCGAGCCCATCAGGACGCGGAGCCAAGTGGCCGCACTCAAGGATCTCACGCTTGACGATGTCGCCCCTGTCGTCATCGCCATCGGGATGCTGACCGAAGAATTGGGCGATACCCCGCTGATCGGTTTCGCGGGGGCGCCTTTCACCCTGGCGAGCTACCTGATTGAGGGTGGCCCCAGCAAGGACCACGCCCTCACGAAGTCGTTGATGGCCGCTGAGCCCGACCTGTGGCATGAGTTGGCCGGACAATTGGCTCGCATTGCGGGGGAGTTTCTAGCCCTTCAGGTGGCCGCTGGGGCGTCTGCCGTGCAGCTCTTCGATTCCTGGGCAGGCAACCTGTCCGAGCGCGACTACCGGGAGTACGTCCTGCCGCATTCGGCGGTGGCCATGGCCCACGTCACCGACGTCCCGCGGATCCACTTCGGGGTGGGAACCGGGGAGTTGCTCCCAGCGATGGCCGAGGTCGGCACAGACGTCGTGGGAGTGGATTTCCGGGTGCCGTTGGATTCCGCAGCCCAGCGGGTGGGACCCGACTTCGCGCTGCAGGGCAACCTCGACCCCGCGCTGCTGTTCGCCGGCCCGGAGGTGGTCGCGGACAGGGTGGCGAGGGTGCTTGCGGACGCCGAGGGCCTTCCCGGGCACATCTTCAACCTGGGTCACGGGGTGCTACCAGCCACGGATCCGCAGGTGCTGACAGATGTGGTCGCGCAGGTCCACGAGGCCACGGCGCAGTGACCGGCGGCATCGGTCGAGGTCGGTCGTGCCTTCGATACGGGCGACACTCGGTTCCGGGCGGTCCGGGTGCGGTTAGCCTGGGGTAGTTCGCCCGGTCGGATTCGCCTGTCGTTTCCTTGCCCAGAACTGTGGAGGTCCGATGGCTGTGCCAACGAAGCCTGAAGTAGCCGTGATCGGTGGCGGCATCACCGGCCTGGCCACCGCGTGGGAACTGGCCGAGAGCGACGACGTATCGGTCACCCTGCTCGAGGCGTCGCCTGAGGTGGGCGGAAAACTCAGGATCTCGCCCGTCGCCGGCGTGAACGTGGACGAAGGCGCCGAATCGATGCTGGCGATCCGCCCGGAGGCGTTGCGGTTGGCATCGGCCGCCGGGCTTCGACCCTCGATCGTGCATCCGGCCACCCGCGGTGCCCAACTCCTGAGCCGCGGGACGCTGCGGGCGCTGCCACCGGGGCTGGTCTCAGGTGTCCCGACCGATCTCCGGGCCCTCGCTGCAAGTCGGGTGCTGTCGCTACCGGGTCTGCTTCGGATCCCGCTCGACCAGGTCATGGGTCGCACCTACGTCGGTGACGATGTCTCAGTTGGAGCCTTCCTCAGCGAGCGTCTCGGACGCGAGGTCGTCGACCGGATCGCCGAGCCGTTGCTCGCGGGGGTCTACGCGGGCAACGCCGACGAGTTGAGTCTGCGGATGGCGAACCCGTACCTGTTCCGCCTGATGACCCGGGAATCCTCACTGCTCAACGCGGCCAAGGAGACCAGAACCGGTTCTGCCGCCATTGCCGGCGCCCGTCAGGGTCCGGTGTTCGCCGGACTCAGCGGCGGGCTCGGGCGCCTGCCGGAGAAGCTTGCAACCGCACTGCCGGGCAGGGGGGTGCGGCTGCGCACCGGGGCCGAAGTCACCCGGATGCGTCGGATCCGCGACGGTTGGGAGATCTTCCTAGGCGAGGAGCGGTTGGCCTTCGACGGAGTCGTACTGGCGGCCCCGGCCCCCGCGGCCGCGCGGCTGCTGCGAACGAGCGCGCCATTCGCCGCGGTCCAGTTGCAGTCCGTGGACTACGCGAGCGTTGCCATCGTCACTCTCGCCTACCGATCTGCTGCCCTACCCCCGCTGACGACCAGCGGTTTCCTGGTCCCGCCGATCGAGGGTCACCTCATCAAGGGCGTCACCTACAGCACGACCAAATGGGACTGGCTCGCGCGGGCCGCCAAGACCTCCACTCGAAACGGCCTGACGATCATCCGCGTCTCGATGGGTCGCTACGGAGATGCCGACGTGCTCGAGCGGGACGACGCCGACCTGGCCGAACTCGCCAGGATCGAACTCACCGCGCTCGTCGGGTTGCCGTTGGAGACGGTGGCGGAGCGGGTGACGCGGTGGGATCGGGCACTACCGCAGTACCGGGTCGGACATGTTGACCTCGTCACGCGTGCCCGCGAGGCGCTGCACGACGTCCCGACCCTCGCGTTGGCCGGCGCGGCCTTCGACGGGGTCGGGATCCCGTCCTGCATTGCCTCCGGGATCTCGGCCGCCCGACAGGTGTCCCGAGCTGTGCACGAACAGGCGGAAAGGCGGCGCGACGCGCATGTCTGAGACGAGCAAGCCCAAGGCGCGCGATCTGAACGAGCTGATCAGGTACACGACCTGGTCGGTGTTCCGATCCGATCATCAGCGCCTGGGTGCCGCTGATCGAGAGGACCTGGTGACCGAGGCCCAGGCCGTGCTGGATTCGGTGCAGTCCAAGGGTGTGACCGTGCGGGGCTGGTACGACGTGGGTGGTTTGCGCGCCGACGCCGATGTCATGCTGTGGGCCCACGCGGAGTCGATCGATGACCTGCAGGACGCCTATCACGCAATCTTGAAGACCCGTCTGGGAGACAGTTTGCAGCCCGTGTGGTCTCAGGCGGCCTTGCACCGACCGGCCGAGTTCAACAAGTCGCACGTACCAGCCTTCCTGGCCGACGAACATCCGCGGAACTACGTCTGCGTGTACCCGTTCGTCCGGTCCTATGAGTGGTACCTGTTGCCGGATCAGGAACGGCGGGAACTGCTGGTCGAACACGGTCAGATGGGTCGGGAGTATCCCGACGTGCGGGCCAACACGGTGGCGAGTTTCGCGCTTGGCGACTACGAGTGGATCCTGGCTTTCGAGGCCGACGAGCTCTATCGGATCGTCGACCTGATGCGCCACCTCCGCGCGTCACGGGCCCGGCTGCACGTGCGTGAGGAGATCCCGTTCTACACGGGGCGGCGGATCGACTTGGTCGAGCTGGTCGACGTGCTGCATGCCGGATGATCGGGCACACTTGACGAGTTCCGCGATCTCCCGTTCGACGGGTGCACTGAGCTGACATATCGAGAGGACGCCCGATGGCACATTCCACTCCGGCACGCGATAGCGGCACACCCGAAGCTAGCGCGTACCCCGCTGCCAGGACAGAGCAGGAGTGGCGCGAGGCGCTGACCCCGGAGGAGTACCGCGTGCTTCGGGAGTCCGGTACCGAACGCCCGTTCAGCGGCGAGTACGAGACCACGACTACCGAGGGCGTCTACAGGTGCCGGGCATGCGGGGCCGAGTTGTTCCGATCCGACACCAAGTTCGACGCCCACTGCGGCTGGCCTGCGTTCTTCTCGCCCCTTGCCGGGGACGCGGTGGAGTTACTGGAGGACCGTTCGCTGTTCTCGACGCGCACCGAAGTGCGCTGTGCCTCCTGCGGTTCCCACCTTGGGCACGTCTTCACAGGTGAGGGGTTCGACACCCCCACCGATCAGCGCTACTGCATCAATTCGGTTTCTTTGACTCTGGAGCCCAAGCAGCAGTAGCGGCTCCGGCCGTGGCCGGGACCTTTGCGGTCTCATCGGAGCCGTCACCGGAAGCATCATCGGGCGGGGACCACCGTTCCGGGGGATCCATGGGCAGTAGGAACCAGGCTGCCCGAGCGCGAAGCCCGCCGTGACCGCGCAAGTATCGGAGCCATGAGTCCGCGGCCCGCCACGAGGCTTTGGCGGCATCTGCGTCCACCGGTATCGGGGAGTACAGCGCCTGGTCTGCGTGTCCGGCCACAACCGCCACATGGGTGGGGGTGTCCGGGTCCGCGACCACGCCGGCGGGCGAGGTGGTTTCCGGCTGGGGAACCCCCAGATGAGCGCACCCTGCGCGCAACCATTGCCACGCTCCCACCACGTCGGCGTCCGGGTCCGGGTCGTGCAGGCGGCGACGGATCCTCGAGCGTCGGATGCGCACAAAGACGGGCCACATGGCCAACAACGCCAGAACCGCCACGGCACCGAGAATCCGAAGATCCACCCCACTCGGCTTCGATGCGGGCTCCGATGTCGGACTCGGGGTTGGTGTCGGGGTCGGGCTTGCGCTCGGGCTCGGCGAGGCGCTGGGGGTAGGTGCAGGCTTCGGTATCGGTCCGATGCGGGGCACCGGAACCCCTGCCGCCACGTCACCTGGCGCGGCCGCGAACGGGATCCATCCGATGCCAGAGAAGCCGATCTCGGCCCAGACCAGAACGTCGTTGTTGGTGATCGTCTGGGTCCCGGTGGCTCCAGGCATCCGGTATCCGGCCACGACTCGGCTGGGCAGGCCTTGGGAACGTGCCATCAGGGCGAACGCAGTGGCGAACTGCGCCTGCGTGCCGCGATAGTCCTGTGTCATGACCTGAACAAGGCGCGGGTACTCGAGACCGGTCTCCACGGTGTCGTTGTCCACGCTGAATTCGCCGGAATTGGACATGTAGTCGGCGAGCGCGCTCGCCTGCTGGAAGGGGGTGGATCCGTTGCTCATCTTGGCGCTGGCCAGGTCGGCCAGTTGGCTGGGGAAGGAGCCGGGCAGCGCCAACACGCCGTACCCGTCCTCGCGGGTGAGTGGCTTGGCGTTCGTGAGTTGGGAGCTGTCGGTGATTCCGACCACGGTGGACTTCGTCGTGTACGCAAGGCTCTTGGAGTCCCCGCCGGACACCGCCACGGTTCCGGACGGGTTGTAGAGGTAGGGGCCCGAGGTGATCGCTGTGACCCGGTACGGGCTGGGCAGCCAGGAGCCCACCAGTTGGCTCGTGGTGGCCACCCTGCTTGTGATGGAGTACGTCGAAGCCTGGTCCACACCTGGGTAGGGGATCGGTCCTTCGACGCGGTTGTACGGTTTCGCGCTGCCCCAGGTGCTGCCGTCGAAGCCCTCGTTGATCGACCACCAGATGGCCTGCGGCGCCTCGTCCGAGCTGATCGTGAACAGGATCTTGCGGGTTCGCTCCGAGGTCTGCCAACGGGTCGCTTGGGTCACGGCGTTGATGTCGGTGTCGGTCGTGTAGCCGCCGGTACGGTGGGGGTCGAATGCGGAACGGATGGTTCCGAGCCCGGTGGCGGTGGCCGCCAACAGGGCCAACATGGACAGTCCGGCGGTGATCGCGATGACCAGAACCGTTCGCCTTGTCCGATCGTGCACGGGCTCACGTTCCACCGAACTGAATGCCTCACCATCGGCCACGGTGAGGGACGCCTTGCTCGAGGGCCACAGACTGAGGGCGACGCCCAACGACACCAGGTAGGCGATCGCGAACGGAATCGCTGAGACCTTCGACCCCTGGGTGAACGCCAGGGTGGCCACCAGCAACACCGTGGTGGGCAGCAGGGCAAGGGCGGGCTTCCCCGTTGTGACCATCAGGCAGGCGATCAGCGTGAGATAGGCCGACACGATTACCGTCGCCGTAACGGTGTCCGGCGTGACGAGGGCCGGGACGGTCGAGCCCAGCAAGGTGCCCAGCCACTGGACGAGGCTGTCGGTGTATACCTGCAGCGGTTCCCTTCCCTGGGTGTCGGGCAGGGTGAAGGCGCCGGCCAGCATCGAGCCCACGATGGTCACGAACACCGCCAGGAGGGCGCCACGGCCGCGGGAGACGCGGGCACCACCGATGATTCCGACGGCGTAGGCCAGGCACACCAGGACCACCAGTGGCAGGATCCTGGTCAGCGTCGCCGGCCAGCCAAGAAGTCGCGCCCATACGGCGGACCCCGACAGGCACAGCAGTGCCACCCCGATGACCCGGCGAACGACGTCAGAACGGGTCACGTCCGCACTCCGGTGGATATCGGCCGGTAGGAGCCGGACGCAGCCGAAGCGGCCGCTGCTTGGGCGGGGGTCAGCGCGAAATCGTCCGCGGTCCAGCCGGTGACCACCCGCATCCCCCGGCGCGGGCTGGTCTCACCGGGAGCCGCCCCGACCTGGACCAGCAGCGCCTCGCCCACCAGCCCGAGGGCCTCGAGGACTCGGGCGGCGGTTCCGCCCGCGTGGGATCCGGTGACCACATACAACGACGTGGCCCGGGAGGCGAGGATGAGATTGCGCAACCGCGCCGGCGGGCGTGTCGGAGTGCCGAACTCTGCAACCGCCAGGGCGTCCAGGATTCGAGGCATGTCCTCGGCACGCAGCGCCTCGATCACGGTGTCCGACGCCCCGTAGCGCAGGGTGACGGGCAAGCCCTCGGCGACCAGCGCCGCGCACAGTGACGCTGCGACGTCCACAGCCTCCTCGCCGAATTCCACACCGCCGGCGTTGGCGGGGTAGGCGGCCGGATCGGTGTCCAGCACGAGCAGGGCGCGCGGCAAGGGGTTGTCCACCAGCTGCTTGACCATCAGCTTTCCTACCCGGGCGCTTGAACGCCAATGAACCTGGCGGAGTTCATCACCGATGACGTAGTCGCGCAAGGTGCTGAACTGGTTTGATCCGAGCACGTCCCGGTCAGCGGATCCGCCCTCCATTCCCTGGATGCGCCCGGACCTGCTGGCGGACATCGGCAACACCCGCGGATGCACCAGCGCGGTGCGGATCTCGCCGAACTGCCGCTCGCGCAGGAAGAGACCAAAGGGGTCCCGGCGCTCCAGCCTGACCGGCCCGAACTGCAGCTCGCCCCGACGGCGGGTGAGGAAGGAGTAGGAGATCGTCGCCTCGCCGCGCGGTGGCACCGCTGGAAGGCGGAGCTCGACATCCTTGCCCGCCACCCGGTCAATCACGTCGACTGCACCGATCGGGGTCAGCCCGCGATTGCCGGCCCGCAGTTGCACCCCCACGCGCTCCCCGCGGGTCAGTTGTTCGGGGGAGATATCCCGGCTCAACTGACCACCAGGACGACGTCCCAGCAAGAGCAATCCCATGATCAGGATCAGAAGACACCCGAAGCCGATCACCACGAGCGGGGGGTACCCGAGCGCGAAGCCCAGCACCAGCATCAGCACCCCCAGCACCGATACCGCGGTACTGCGAGGGGTGAAGAGGCGGGCCGGCTGGCCGTCGGTCACTGTGCTACCCCTGCGGCACGGGGACTGTGGCGAGAACCTCGCCGAGTACCTGCTCGACAGTTCTTCCTGCCGCCACCGCATCCGGGGAGAGCACGATCCGGTGGCCCAGGACGTTGGGAACCAGGGAGGAGACGTCCTCGGGAATGACGTAGTGACGACCCTTGGACGCCGCCCTCACCCGGGCGCCGCCCATCAGCGCCAGGCTGCCCCGAGGGCTCGAGCCCAGTCGAACGCCGGGAGCCCGCCGGGTGGCGTGCACCAGCGACACGATGTAAGCCAGCACGGGTTCGGCGATGTGGACGCTGGCCGCCGCCGCGATCATGGCGAGGATCTCGTCGGGGGTCGACACCGCGGTCAGGTCCTCGAGTCGCTGCCCGGCATGAGCGTTGCGCAGGACAGTGGTCTCGGCATTCTGATCGGGGTATCCCACCGAGATTCGCATGAAGAAACGGTCCAGCTGCGCCTCCGGCAGCGGATAGGTGCCATCCATGTCGACCGGGTTCTGGGTGGCGATAACGAGGAATGGTCGCGGTACCGGGTGGGTGATCCCATCGACCGTCACCGTTCTCTCCGCCATCACCTCCAGCATGGCCGACTGCGTCTTGGGGGAGGCTCTATTGATCTCATCGGCCAGGATCACGTTGGCGAAGACCGGGCCCGGATGGAATTCGAACGAATCCTTCGACTGATGGAAGACCGTCACGCCCGTGACATCTGAGGGGAGCAGGTCGGGGGTGAACTGGATCCGCGCTCCGGACAGCCCCAGCGAGGCGCTGAGCGAGCGGGCCAGCGACGTCTTGCCCAAGCCTGGGACGTCCTCGAGCAGCAGGTGTCCCTCTGCCAGCAGCGCCGTCAACGCCAACTGGATCACGGCCGCCTTGCCCTGGATGAACCGCTCCACGTTCTCCACGATCGTGCCGAACCGCGCCGCGAAGTACTGAGCCTGCTCTGGCGTCATTGTGAAGGTACCTTTCGTCGTCCTGGCAGAGACTACCTGCGCTACGGTGCAGGGATGTCCGGCGACGTACGGGAAGTGCCTGTTGGCGGGCGAACCGTGCGTATCAGCAGCGCTTCTCGGGTGGTCTTCCCCGAGGTCGGCCTGACCAAGGGGGACATCGCTTCCTACTACGCGGCGGTGGCTCCTCGGATGCTGAGGATCCTGCGTGATCGCCCCACGACCCTGGAGCGCTGGCCGAAGGGTGTGCTTCCGGGCATGTCACTGGGGGAGGACGGTTTCTACCAGAAGCGGATCCCCAAAGGTGCCCCCGCGTGGGTCCAGTCCGTCGAGATCACGTTTCCCTCCGGGCGTTCGGCGAGGGAGGTCTGCCCGACCGAGGAAGCGGTGATGGTGTGGGCTGCCCAGATCGGCACCGTGACATTCCATCCGTGGCCGGTGACCAGTGCCGATGTCGAGCATCCGGATGAGCTGCGGCTCGACTTCGATCCGCAGCCCGGGACCGACTTCTCCGACTGCGTAACAGCGGCGCTCGCGGCGCGCACCTTGATGCAGGAATTCGGCTGGGACTGTTTCGTCAAGACTTCCGGCGGCCGAGGTGTTCATGTGTTCGTGCGGATAGCTCCGGACTGGGACTTCGTCGGTGTGCGCCATGCCGCCATCGGCATCGGTCGGGAGTTGGAACGGCGAATGCCCGAGCTGGTCACCACATCGTGGTGGAAGGAGGAGAGGGGTCGTCGCATCTTCGTCGACTTCAACCAGACGGCCAAGGATCGCACCATGGCATCCGCTTACTCGATACGTGCCCGACCCGGAGCACTGGTGTCCACCCCGCTCTCGTGGGATGAGTTGCCAGATGTCTCACCTGGCGACTTCACGGTGGCCGAGGTGAGCGCACGGATGGCGGCCCCAGACCCGTGGTCGGGGTTCGGCCGAGTGGCGTGTGACCTGACGCCGGCCCTGCGGCTGTTCGAGGCCGACATCGAGCGCGGTCTGGGCGACCTGCCGTATCCGCCGGAGTACCCCAAGATGCCGGGGGAGCC
>CAYMPK010000021.1:0-19841 GCA_964392145.1 uncultured Actinomycetes bacterium
GGACATGGCGTACGAGCACCCGATGATGAGGCTGCTGCAGGGGGAAGTCGGCTCGGGTAAGACGGTCGTGGCCCTGAGGGCCATGCTCGCGGCGGTGGATTCCGGTGCGCAGGCGGCGTTGCTCGCCCCCACCGAGGTCCTCGCGGCCCAGCATCACCGGGGCATCGTCGAATTGCTCGGTCCGATGGCCGAGAAGGGAACGCTGACGGCGGCTGAGGGGGGTACGTCGGTAGTCCTGCTGACCGGGTCTCAGAGCACGGCGGAACGCCGTGCCGCGCTGCTGCAGATCGCGAACGGCGACGCCGGCATCGTTGTGGGAACGCACGCCCTGATCTCGGAGAGGGTCGACTTCTTCGACCTCGGACTGGTCGTCATCGATGAACAGCACAGGTTCGGCGTCGAGCAACGCGCGCAACTGCTCGACAAGGCGCACCCAGGGACCCGTCCGCACCTGTTGGTCATGACTGCCACGCCGATTCCGCGCACTGTGGCCATGACGGTCTTCGGCGACTTGGACGTGTCGACGCTGCGGGAGCTGCCGGCGGGGCGGGCGCCGATCACCACCCATGTCGTGCCGGCTCGCGATCGCCCGACGTACCTCACCCGCACCTGGGAACGGGTGAAGGAGGAGGTCGCCAACGGCCACCAGGTCTACGTCGTCTGTCCCCGGATCGAGGCCGGCGAGGACCAGGGGGAGTCAGATCAGCCCCCCGGCTACCCGCCCACGGCGGCGGTGACGGCGATGGCCTTCCTGCAGCAGGGTCCACTCGCAGGGCTTCGGATCGGGTTGCTGCACGGAAAGTTGTCCCCAGGGGAGAAGGACGCAGTGATGACCGCTTTCGCGGCTGGACCCGAGGGCCCTGACGGGATCGATGTGTTGGTGTCCACGACCGTCGTTGAGGTCGGGGTCGACGTGCCGAACGCCACCATGATGGTGATCCTGGACGCCGACCGGTTCGGAGTTTCCTCGTTGCATCAGTTGCGGGGACGTGTGGGGCGGGGCGAAGCGGCCGGTCTCTGCCTGCTGGTCACGGGACTCGGCCCAGATTCACCGGCGCGCGAACGGCTGGCCGCGGTGGCGGCAACCACGGACGGTTTCGAACTGAGCAGGATCGACCTGACCGCGCGTCGTGAAGGCGATGTGCTCGGCGCCTCGCAGTCAGGCCGTTCGAATTCGCTCCGTCTGCTGTCGGTGCTCGAACACGAGGACGTCATCGCCGAGGCCCGGGAGGACGCTGAGGCGCTGCTGTCCGAGGATCCCGGGCTGACGGGGCACGCCGGTCTGGTGGAAGCCATGCACCGGGCGGCCGAGCGCGACGAGACCGATTTCCTGGAGAAGACGTGACCAGGATCATCTCCGGAAGTGCGCGGGGGCGCAGGTTGGCTGTGCCACCGACCGGGACCCGCCCGACCACGGATCGGGTTCGGGAGGCGCTCTTCTCGGCCCTGGAACACCAGCTGGGCTCCTTCGAGTCGCTGGTGGTTCTCGACCTGTTCGCGGGGTCGGGCGCCCTTGGGCTGGAGGCTGCCAGTAGGGGGGCGGCCGAGGTCCTTCTGGTGGATGACGACCGGCGGGCAGCGGCCGTGTTGACGCGCAACGCATCCACAGTCGGGTCGGACGGCGTCCGGGTGTGTCGCAAGGATGCCTGGCACCTCGGGAGCCGTGAGCAGGCGGTTCCGGACATGCCACCCGCGGACCTGGTCCTGCTCGATCCGCCGTACGAGGACCCCGCGGAGCGGTTGACGGAACTGCTCGTCCGGTTGGCCCAGGACGGATGGCTGGCGAGCGATGCCCTGGCCGCGGTAGAACGCCCGACCCGCGACGGCGGTTTCCGCTGGCCCGCCGGCTGGGAGAATTTGGGGGATCGCCGTTACGGGGAAACCCAAATTTCGCTCGGACGTTGGGTAGAGTCGGCCTGACTGCCCGCGCGGAGAGGAGCCCCACGTGAGACGCGCCGTCTGTCCTGGCTCCTTTGACCCTGTCACCAACGGTCATCTGGACATCGTTTCGCGGGCTTCCGGCCTGTTCGATGAAGTGATCGTGGCGGTGCTCATCAACAAGAGCAAGGCTGGCCTCTTCGCCATCGACGAGCGCATCGAGATCCTCGGGGAGGTCACTGCTGGACTGCCCAATGTGCGCATCATGAGCTTCCACGGCCTGCTGGTTGACTTCTGCGCCGAACACGACGTCCGAGCGATCGTCAAGGGCCTACGGGCGATAAGTGACTTCGACTATGAATTGCAGATGGCCCAGATGAACCACCGGCTGTCGGGGATCGACACCCTGTTCATGTCCACGAATCCGTTGTACTCGTTCCTGTCGTCCAGCCTCATCAAAGAGGTCGCCACGTATGGCGGCGACGTGTCCGCACTGATACCGGCGTCGGTTGCACCCCGGCTCGACGCGAAACTGGCTGAGCGGCGCGCAGCCGCTGCGAAAGGGGGCTGACGGATAGATGGAGATTTTCGATCGGATCGACGACGTGGCCGACCTCATCGAGGGCGCGAAATCGATGCCGCTGTCCCAGTCGTGCGTGGTCCCCCGCGGAGAAGCTCTCGATCTGCTGGAGGACGTTCGAGCAGCTGTTCCCGAGAGTGTGCGGGAGGCCGACGTGCTGCTACGTCGCCGCGACGACATCCTTGCCGACGCCAGTCGGGAGACCGAAGCCATGGTTGCCGCCGCACGGGTGGAGGTCGCGCGGACGCGCAGCGAAGCCGCCGACACGGTCGAAAGGGCTCGGGCGGACGCCGCCCGGGAGGCTGACCGGATCGTTGCTGAGGCGAGAGCCAGGGCCGAGCGTCTGGTGGCGAACCACGAGATCCTCGCCGAGGCGAGGCAGCAGGCGGCGGACCTGATCGCCGACGCCCGCCGGGACTGCGACGACATCCGGGCCCGCACCGACTCCTACCTCGAGTCCAAATTGGGACACACCGAGGATGCCCTCGGGGCTGCCTTGGACGAGATCCGGCGGGGTCGGGCGCAGGTACAGCGGCGGATGGACACACCGCCTGTGGTGACCAGGAGCGCGGACCCGATGGACGACTTCTTCGATATCGAGTCCGCCGGCGGCTTGTCGGGTGGCCGATCGCGATCGCGACGCTAGCAGCGCCCAGGGAGTCAGCCAGATGGTCAGTTCTCACAGTCATGGTCCGGACCCGACAGACCCGGCGGTGATAGACGTCCACGACTTCCGCAGCGCCGGCTCGATGAAACGGATCAGCCGCCGCGTGCCGGCGGCCGCGGATCTGGGCAATGCGGTCATCACCGTGCCGGAGGGCTCGCCGATCGAGGTTGACCTCCTGCTCGAGTCGGTCATTGAGGGGGTGCTTGTCAGCGGGACGGCTCGGATGTCGGCGACCGGAGATTGCAGCAGGTGTCTGGAACCGGTCGTCCTGCCGGCGGAGTTCGACTTCTCGGAACTCTTCGCGTGGCAGGAACCGGCGCCGGAGGAAGTCTCCGATACCGACGAGCCGCTGCCGCTGATCCAGTCCGGTCTGATCGACCTGTCACCCCTGCTCCGGGACACCATCGTGCTGGGATTGCCGCTCGCCCCGGTGTGTGAGGACTCGTGCCCGGGACTGTGTGTGGAATGCGGCATCAAACTCGCGGACGATCCGGGGCATCGCCACGAGGCCACGGATCCGCGTTGGGCGGCCCTCAGCAACCTTGATCTGCCAGCCGATGACGGGCCGACTTGACCCATTTGGGATACTTGTCGCCAAGTCCGTGCCCGACTGAGTACCACCGGGCCAATCCAGTTCCCCGATGACCTATCAGCCCGTGATTCCATGCGGGCGCATACGAAAGGAATACCGTGGCTGTCCCGAAGCGGAAGATGTCCCGGAGCAACACCCGCGCACGCCGCTCCCAGTGGAAGGCCGGCCACCTCACGCTGGTCAACTGCGATCGCTGTCGCGCGAAGAAGCTGCCACACACCGCGTGCCCCGAGTGCGGCACCTATGCCAAGCGCCAGGTCCTCGACGTCTGACAATGAGCACGCCCATGGTGCCGCAGCAGGGGTCCGTCGACGCTGCGGCCCTGTCGGCGGTGACGGCCGCCCTCGGACGGGTCCTCGATATGGACCCGTCCAGTTTCCGTTCCGACACCCCGCTGGCCGATGTCGGCTGCGACAGCGTGGGCATCATCGCCTTCGTCGATGTGCTGGCCGAAGACGCCAACATCGAGTTGGATTCTGCCGGCGAGGACATCGACGAGGCCCTGCTGGTCTGTAGCACCGTCGGGGATCTGGTGGAAGTCACCGCCGCGGCACTGGAACGCGGGGGCCGGGTGGGCGCGCCGCGGGAACTCGGCCCGGCATGAGTGACCAGGACCGGGCAGCCGCAGTGGCGCGGCTGTGCTCGACACTCGGTGTTCACATCGAGCCGGAGCTACTCGACCTTGCGATGACCCATCGCTCGTACGCCTTCGAAGCGGGTGGAGTCCCCACCAACGAGAGGCTCGAGTTCCTCGGCGACGCCGTACTCGAACTCATCATCACCAGACGGCTGTACCTGAGCCACCCGGAGCGCCCGGAGAGTGAGTTGGCCAAGATGCGAGCCTCTGTGGTCAACGCCCGGGCCCTGGCGTCGGTTGCCACAGCCGTCGGGGTCGGGGAGTGCGTCTACCTGGGTCGCGGCGAATTGACGAGTGGAGGGGCCCAGAAGCCGTCCATCCTCGCGGACACGATGGAGGCCGTCATCGCGTCGGCCTACCTCAGTTCCGGTCTGGAAGCCACCGAGGAGATGGTGCTCCGGCTGTTCGAGCCGCTGATCGATCGAGCCGCCGATCTCGGGGCGGGTCTCGATTGGAAGACGAGCCTTCAGGAGCTGACGAAGCGACGCGGGCTGGGGGTGCCGGACTATCAGGTGACCGCCGAAGGGCCCGATCACGCGAAGCACTTCCAGGCCGAGGTCCACATCGGCGGCAGCGTCCTCGGCGCCGGCGACGGCAGTTCGAAGAAGCTGGCGGAGCAGCATGCCGCCGAGGCCGCTTGGCAGGCCTTGAAGGGTGAAGGCGCTGAGGCCGACGCCGTCCAGGCCGACTAGTGCCGGAGCTCCCTGAGGTCGAGGTCGTCAGGTCGGGGCTGGCCCGCTGGGTTGTCGGTCGGCGCATTCTGGACGTCCGGGTGCTGCGCGACCGCGCCGTGCGACGTCATCCAGCAGGTCAGCGCGACTTCCGGGACCGCCTCCTCGGTGCCACACCGAACTCCGTCCAGCGACGCGGAAAGTTCCTCTGGTTGCCGTTGGCGGGACGCGACGAGGCGTTGGTGGCACACCTGGGGATGTCAGGTCAACTCGTGCTTCCACCGGCGGGATCCCCAGCCGAATCGCACCTCCGGGCAAGCTTCGAGCTGGCGGGAGGATTGACCCTGCGTTTCATCGACCAGCGCACCTTCGGGTGGTTGGCTGTAGAGCCCATGGTCGCCGGCAAAGGGGATCGTGACGTCCCGCTGTCGGTCGCGAGGATCGCTCCCGACCCGTTCGAGGAGTGCTTCGACCCGGTGGCCACCGCCTCCGCGATCCGGGGTCGTCGCGGTCCGGTCAAGTCGGCCCTGTTGGATCAGGGCTTGATCTCAGGTGTCGGCAACATCTATGCCGACGAGGCGCTGTGGCGTGCTGGTCGGCACTGGGCGACTCCGGGGGAGCGGTTGTCCAAGCGGGACGCACTCGTCCTGCTCGACCACGTGCGTGCGGTGATGTCCGATGCCTTGGCGGAGGGTGGCACCTCCTTCGACCATCTGTATGTGAACGTCAACGGTGAGAGCGGCTACTTCTCACGCGACCTCGCGGTGTACGGCCGGGACGGGCAGGAGTGCCTGCGCTGCGGTTCGATGATCGTGCGCGAGCCCTATGCGAATCGCTCATCCTTCCGGTGCCCGACGTGTCAACGCCGGCCCCGCGCAGGGCGGCGCACCCGTTGATCGGCTGCCGGAGTGGATTGGCCCACATTCGGCGCGGTGAATGGCCGTCGATTGCCTGCTCGCGCTATTCTGGATATATCGAACCGAGTCATTACTGACGGGTAGGCGACCTCGGTTCTCACTTCGAGTGTCGACTGACCCGGTCGCCGGAGTCTGACCTGAATGGAGCGTTATGGCCCGCGCGCTGTACGTAGCACCGATATCGCCTGAACTCGCCGCCCAAGTGGCGTCCCTGCGGGCGCGGGTGCGCGAGTTGGAGGCCGAGGTCCAGAGGCTCCGGGCAGCTGACCTGCATGCCGAACTTGAGGTCGAACTGGCTCTCGCGGCCGCCCCCAGCCCGGCAACCGCCTGAGCCGGGCGACGACACGAAACGAGCACGCCGGGCATTGCCGGGTGCTCGCCGTGCCGGCGGTTAGGCTGACCGGACTGCACCGCCACCGCCGGGAGCCCCCTTGTACCTCAAGTCGTTGACCCTCCGTGGGTTCAAATCCTTCGCCTCGGCGACCACATTGGCATTCGAACCCGGCATCACCTGCGTGGTCGGGCCGAACGGCTCGGGTAAGTCCAACGTCGTGGACGCCATCGCCTGGGTGATGGGAGAACAGGGAGCCAAGACGCTTCGCGGCGGCAAGATGGAGGACGTCATCTTCGCCGGCACCTCCGGCCGCGCCCCGCTGGGCCGTGCTGAGGTCACCCTCACGATCGACAACACCGACGGCGCCCTGCCGATCGACTACACCGAGGTAACCGTCACCCGCACCATGTTCCGCAACGGCGGGAGCGAATACGCCATCAACGGCGAGGGATGCCGACTGCTGGACGTGCAGGAACTGCTGAGCGACTCCGGTATCGGCCGCGAGATGCACGTGATCGTGGGCCAGGGCCAACTCGACGCGATCCTCCACGCTTCGCCGGAGGGTCGCCGCGGCTTCATCGAAGAGGCCGCCGGGGTGCTCAAGCACCGCAAGCGCAAGGAGAAGGCCCTTCGCAAACTGGATGCGATGCAGGCCAACCTCACTCGCCTGAACGACCTCACCACCGAACTCCGTCGTCAACTCAAACCTCTGGGCAAGCAGGCGCAGTTGGCTCGCCGAGCCCAGGTGATCCAAGCTGACCTGCGCGACGCCCGACTCCGGCTCCTTGCCGATGACGTCGTGACCCTGTCGCAGGCCCTGGCCAAGGAGGAGTCCGACGAGGCCGCGATCAGGGCCCGTCAGGCCGAGGTGGAGCGCGACCTCGCGATGGCGACGGAACGTGAGACCGTCATCGAGATGCAGGTCGCGGAGTCGGCACCCAAGCAGGCGCAGGCCCAGGAGACCTACATGGCCCTAGCGGGCCTGCACGAACGTTATGCCGGACTCAGGTCGGTAGCGGCCGAACGCGTGCGCAATCTGGCCGAGGCCTCCGACCCGGACCCCGCAGGTGCCGATCCAGAGGAACTTGAGCGACAGGCCGGCATCGCCCGAGACGAGGCATTCGCCCTGCAGGGCGTTGCAGAGACCGGTCGACGCGAGTTGGCCGCGGCCGCGGCGGCCCGGGTGGCGGCTGAGCAGGCGTTGGCCGCCGAAGAGGCCCGGCTGCAGGGATTGCAGCGGGCCGCGGCCGACCGACGTGAGGGCCTCGCAACACTGGTCGGTCAGGTGGACGCAGCCCGATCCCGCAGCGAAGCCCGGAGGTCTGAGGCCCACCGACTCCAGCAGGCGCGCTCCGAGGCGCTGGATCGGGCGGCCGCCGCGCAGCACGAGTACCGAGCCATGGAGACCCAGATCACCGGTCTGGGTGAAGGTGAGGAGGGTCTCGACGCCCGATTCGAACACGCCCAGGAGGTCCTCGACAAGGTTGAGGCGGAGTTGCTCGACCTTCGGGCCGCCGAGTCGGAGGCGACGAGCAGGCGAACCGCGCTGGCCGCCCGGGTCGAGGCGTTGCGCATGGGGTTGTCGCGCAAGGACGGCTCAGCCGCACTCCTCGCCGCCGACGCGGGGATATCCGGGGTACTCGGATCGGTCGCTGCCATGATCCGCGTCGAGCACGGTTTCGAAGCGGCCGTCTCCGCCGCATTGGGTCCGGCCGCGGAAGCCGTTGCTCTCAACGATCCGGACTCCGCTGTCGCGGCCATTTCCGAACTCCGAAGGTCCGAACATGGACGGGCACAGATGCTGCTGGCGTCCGACCGCTTCGACACCGGCCCGTGGCCTGACCTGCCACCCGACGCCCGCTACGCCATCGACGTCGTCGAGGCACCTATGGAACTGCGGCCGGGTCTGGTGCGGCTGCTCGAGCGGGTTGCGGTCGTCTCGGACCTCGCCGCCGCAAGGAGACTGGTGGAGTCATCGCCGGTCGTGGCCGTTACCCGAGAGGGCGACATGCTGGCGCGCGGCTTCGCAGTGGGCGGCTCTGATCGAGCCGAGAGCCTGCTGGAAGTGCAGGCGGCCCACGACGAGGCCGCGGCGGAACTCGCCGAGGTCGTGCACGCTCTGGAACGGCTGAACTTCGACATGGTCGGACTGCAGAGTCGACGCGACGCCGCAGCATCCGACGCCGAGGCGGCGCTGGAACGCCTGCACGACTCCGACGCACGGATGGCAGCGGTGGCTGAGCAACTGGGCACCCTGGGCTCGGCGATCAGAGCCGCCCAGGCTGAGGCGGCCAGGCTGCTCACCGCTGCCGAGGCCGCGGCTGAGGCGGCCGCCTCCGATGAGGCGACAGTTGCCCAACTCGAGCAGCGGCTTGCGGATGCGGAAGCCGAGCCCGACGTCGTGGTTGATGATGGCCGCGGGGACCTGCGGTTGGACCTCGAGAGGTGCCGTGGCGTCGAGGTTGACTCCAGGCTTCAGCTTCGCAGTGCCGAGGAGCGACAGGAGGCGGCAGCGGCACGCGCCACCGAACTGGAGACGACGGCACGCCGGGTGCGCGCACAGCGGCAGGAGGCTCTGCGTCGCCGCGAACGCCGTCTACGGGAGGCGGCAGTGGCACGAGACGTACTCACCGCGATCGACATGATCGAACCCCGGCTCGAGGAATCCGTGGCGTTGGCCAGGGAGGAGCGGGAGGCGGGCGAGTTGGCCCGTACTTCCCGGGACGCCGAACTGCGCGAGCTGCGCGCCGTCATCCGCGAGTTGGTCGCGGAGGCCGACAAACTGACCGACTCGGTGCACCGCGACGAGATGGCGAAGACCGAGCAGCGGATGCGTATCGAAACTGCGCAGGAGCGCGCCCTGGCTGATTTCGGGGTCGACGCCGAGACGCTGGTCGCCGAGTATCACCCGGATCTGCCGGTCCCGCCGTCGGACATCTCGGCCGGCGACGCGGAGGACCTCACCCCGGAACACGTGTCGGCGCTGGCCGAGCCGGTGCCGTATGTGCGAGAAGAGCAAGAGGCGCGTTTTCGGAAGGCCGAGCGAGAACTTGCCCTGCTGGGCCGGGTCAACCCGCTCGCGCTGGAGGAGTTCTCGGCGATGCAGGAGCGTCAAGCCTTCCTGACCGCGCAATTGGAGGACCTGAAGGCGGGCCGGGAAGACCTGCTCGGCATCATCTCCGATGTCGACGCCCGGGTCGAGCAGGTGTTCACCGAGGCGTTCCAGGATGTCGCCCGCGAGTTCGAGGGGGTCTTCGCGAGGCTGTTCCCCGGCGGCGAGGGGCGGGTCGTCCTGACGGATCCTTCCGATCTGCTCAACAGCGGTGTCGAGGTCGAGGCGCGCCCACCTGGCAAGCGCATCAAGAGACTTAGTCTGCTCAGCGGTGGTGAGCGATCGCTCACCGCGGTGGCTTTCTTGGTTGCGCTTTTCAAGGCCCGACCGAGTCCGTTCTACCTGCTGGACGAGGTGGAGGCTGCCCTGGACGACGTGAACCTTGGTCGACTGCTCGACATCCTCGAGGAACTGCGGGCCACCAGCCAGTTGCTGGTCATCACCCACCAGAAACGCACGATGGAGATCGCCGATGCGCTCTACGGAGTGACCATGCGCGACGGCGTCACCCAGGTGATCAGTCAGCGGCTCCGAGAGTCCGCCTGACTCTGTCGTCGGGCAACGCGGCCCAATGGTGCGCGCGGCGGATTCATCGGCGCCCGGTCGGGTGGCCCGACTGCGGCCCCTACGCGGCGGCCCAACGGAGCGGGAGTGCGAGGATTGTGACCCGTGAACACCCTCGTGATCGTCCTGATCGTTCTGGCCGTGCTACTCGTCGGCGGTGGTGCTACCGCGGCACTGGTACGTAGTCGTCGCAAGCGTGCTCTCACCGCGGCCCCACCCAGGCCGGGTATCGACTACGCCCCTGGCGTAGGCGACGACGACACAGTCCCGCGGGACACCGAGCGGCGCGCCATCGAGGACGTTCCCCTTGGGGGAGTCGCCACGCTCGAGCCGCCCACGGACGTCGAGGTCGTCGAGGAACTCGAGGTCCCGCTGCCGTCCGCCGGGCGGTGGACCAGGCTCAAGGCGCGACTCGCCCGGTCGAACTCCGCCCTGGGCAAGGCCTTGCTCAGCCTGTTGAGTTCGGACAACCTCGACGAGGGGGCCTGGGAGGAGATCGAGGACACGCTGCTGATCAGCGATCTCGGGGTCGCCCCCACCGGAGAGTTGGTGGAGGCGCTTCGGACCCGGGTGCGGGTCGAAGGGACCGACGACCCGCAGCGGGTGCGCGAGATGCTGCGCGAGGAACTCCTGAAGCTCGTGGATCCGACGCTGGACAGGTCGCTGCACACCCACAACGAGGAGGGGCCCGCGGTGCTTTTGGTCGTGGGTGTCAACGGCACCGGGAAGACGACTACGACCGGCAAGATCGCCCGACTGCTGGTGGCGGACGACCAGACAGTCGTCCTCGGCGCTGCGGACACGTTCCGGGCGGCCGCATCGGAGCAGTTGCAGACCTGGGGCGACCGGGTCGGAGCGACAGTAGTCAGGGGAGACGAAGGGGCGGACCCTGCTGCGGTGGCCTTCGATGCGGTACGCGACGGCATCGCGGACCAAGCCGATGCGGTCATCATCGACACGGCCGGCCGACTGCACACCAAAGTCGGCCTGATGGACGAACTGGGCAAGGTCAAGCGGGTTGTCGAGAAGCAGGCGCCGGTCGACGAGGTGTTACTGGTGCTGGACGCGACCACCGGTCAGAACGGACTCACCCAGGCGAGGGTCTTCTCCGACGTGGTGGACATCACCGGGATCGTCTTGACCAAACTCGATGGCACCGCCAAGGGCGGGATCGTCGTCGCGGTGCAGCGGGAGCTGGGCGTGCCGGTGAAGCTCGTGGGTTTGGGTGAAGGGCCCGACGATTTGGCCCCCTTCGAGCCCGCGGAGTTCGTTGACGCCCTGCTGGACTGAGCACGGCCCCCGGCGGGCCGTAACACAACGGCAACACAACACGGTCAAACGTCACAGGTGTGAAACCTGACCACCGTCTTCGAGTAACAGCCGCGGGTGAATCTCTTCCTGACCACGCAAATAGGGCGAGAGGAGAGCACAATGCCCGCAGTTAACAGTGGGGACACCGCATGGGTCCTCGTGAGTGCGGCTCTGGTGCTGCTTATGACACCAGCGCTGGCGTTCTTCTACGGAGGCATGGTCCGTATGAAGAGCGTCTTGAACATGATGATGATGAGCTTCGGGGCACTGGCACTGATCAGTGTCCTGTGGGTTCTGTATGGCTACTCGTTGGCCTTCGGCAACAGTGTCGGCGGAACCGGCTTGCTGGGAGATCCGACTGAGTACCTCGGGCTCAAGGGCCTGATGAATCCGGACTCGGTGTCCGGCACGGTGCCCTCGATGGCGTTCGTGGCATTCCAGGCAGTGTTCGCGATCATCACCGTGGCACTGATCTCCGGCGCGATCGCTGATCGGGCGAAGTTCGGTACCTGGATGGTCTTCGCGGGGATCTGGGCGACCATCGTGTACTTCCCGGTTGCGCACTGGGTCTTCGCCTTCAGCAGCAAGGACGGCAGCTACACCGGTGGCTGGATCGCGAACAAGTTGGGAGCGATCGACTTCGCTGGTGGTACCGCTGTGCACATCAACGCCGGCGCTGCGGGCCTTGCTCTGGCGATCGTGCTGGGCAAGCGGGTCGGCTTCGGCAAGACAGCCTTCCGGCCCCACAACCTGCCATTCGTGATGTTGGGTGCGGGCCTGCTGTGGTTCGGTTGGTTCGGCTTCAACGCCGGTAGCGCGCTGACGGCCGGCACCACGGCCTCGATCGTGTGGGTCACGACTCTTACCGCGACCGCTACAGCATCGCTCGCCTGGATGCTCACGGAGCGCATCCGCGACGGGCACGCCACTTCGCTGGGCGCCGCGTCCGGTGTCGTCGCCGGCTTGGTCGCCATCACCCCAGCCTGTTCCTCGGTGAACATCCTCGGTGCCATCGTGATCGGCCTCGTTGCCGGTGTGCTGTGCGCCATGGCGGTCGGGCTGAAGTACCGGTTCGGGCTGGACGACTCCCTCGACGTGGTGGGCGTCCACCTGGTCGGCGGTCTGGTCGGCACCTTGATGATCGGCCTGGTCGCAACCTCCGAGGCCCCGGCCGCGGTGTCCGGGCTGTTCTACGGTGGTGGCTTCAGCCAGCTGGGCAAGCAGGCGATCGCCGCAGGTGCGGTGCTGGCATTCAGCCTGGTGCTGACACTCATCATCGGCTACGCCTTGCACAAGACGATGGGCTTCCGGGTCGATCGTGATGTCGAGGTCGCCGGTATCGATATCAACGAACACGCTGAGACGGGCTACGAGATGTCCGACGGCTACGGCGGGGCCTTCGCGGGCAGCGCCGGGTCGGTCAGCGCCAAGACGAAGGAGGAGGTGTCCGCATGAGGCTCGTGACAGCAGTCATCAAGCCCTTCAAGCTCGACGACGTCAAGGAGGCGCTGCAGACCTTCGGAATCTCGGGTCTGACCGTCTCGGAGGTCTCAGGATACGGCCGGCAGGGCGGGCACACGGAGGTGTACCGCGGCGCGGAATACACCGTGGACCTGATCCCGAAGCTCCGGCTCGAGATCGTGGTGGACGACGAGGATGCGGCCGACGTGGTCAACCTCATCGTCAAGTCCGCTGCCACTGGCAAGATCGGTGACGGCAAGGTCTGGACGGTCCCGGTGGACGATCTGGTCCGGGTTCGAACCGGGGAACGAGGTTCGGACGCCCTCTAGGAAGTGCACCACGATGGTCTCGGAGGGGTCGACGATTTCGTCGGCCCCTCCGAGCAATCGTTGGGGGCCAGATACCGAGTGCGACGATTCGACGGTCGCGACCAGAGGTACGGCGGCATCGCCAGCGGTCACGCTGATCGCGCGGTCGGTCAAGATCGGCAAGACTGACACCCACACGAGGAGAGGGAGCATGACGGTGACCGTGGACACTGCAGGTCCGGAGGCCTACCGCGCGGCGCGTGAGGCCCTGCTCTCCGGACCGCTGACCGACCCGGCGGGACGTCGTGAGCGACTGGCGAACCTGACCGACGAGTGGGTCACTTCGCTGTTCAGGGCCTCGGGTGCCGACCCAGCCGGATGCGCGCTGGTGGCGATCGGCGGATACGGCCGCCGGGAATTGGCGCCGGGGAGCGACATCGACCTGCTCCTGCTGCACGCACCCGGGACCGACGTGTCGGCGTTCGCTGACAGGATCTGGTACCCGATCTGGGACAGCGGGGTGAAGCTCGACCACAGTGTGCGTACTCCTGTGCAGGCCAGGCGGCTCGCCAACTCGGACCTCAAGGTGATGCTGGGACTCATCGATGGCCGCACCATCGCGGGGGACGAATCCCTGTTCGCCGGACTGCGTGCCTCGGCGCTTTCCGACTGGCGCGCCCGGGCGGCCGTTCGACTACCCGAGTTGCACCGGATGATGATCAGTCGTCGGGAGACCTTCGGGGAGCTGGCGTACTTGCAGGAGCCAGATCTGAAGGAGAGCCTGGGCGGGCTGCGCGACCTCACCGTGATGCGGGCGATCGCGGCATCGTGGGTCACCGACGTTCCGAGGGCATCGCTGACCGGCCCCCATCAGCTTCTGCTCGATGTTCGCGACGCCCTGCACACCACCACCGGTCGAGGCAGCGACAAACTGATGCGGCAGGAACAACCCGGGGTGGCGGCGTTGCTGGGAATCCCCGATCCGAACGGCGACGGTGACGGCGTGCTGCGGGCCGTCGCGGCGGCCGGTCGGACAATCGACTGGGCATCCGACATGGTCTGGCATCGGGTCGAGCGACTGGAGAAGCCGTCGAAGCTGCCCGGGCTACGGCGGTTGCGGGGCACGCAGGGTCCTGCGCGGGTGCCGCTGACGGACGGCGCCGTAGTGTCCGACGGCGAGGTCGTGTTGGCCCGTGACGCACGACCCGGCCGGGACCCCGCGCTCATCCTGCGGGTCGCCGCGGCCTCGGCCCGGGCAGGTCTACGCATTGCTCCCGCAACCCTGAGCCGGTTGGCCGAATCCGCCGGCTCGCCGCCGCTGCCCTGGTCGGATGAGATGCGCAACTCGTTCGTCGGACTCATCGGTGCCGGCCGGGGGACCATCCCGGTGTGGGAGTCACTGGACCAGGAGGACCTCATCACCCGGTTGCTGCCGGAGTGGGCCGACACCCGCAGTGCGCCGCAACACAATCCGGTCCACATCCACACGGTGGACCGACACATGCTCGAGACGGCGGTCCAAGCAGCGGGCCACAGCCGCGAGGTGTCACGGCCGGACCTGCTCTTGGTCGCAGCGATCCTCCACGACATCGGCAAGCCCGCGGGCGCCTCCCGCCACAGCGAGGTCGGTGCGGATCTCGTTGCGGAGATGGCGCCGAGGATGGGTTTCAGTCAGGAGGACACCGAGGTCCTGGTGTTGCTGGTGCAGCATCACCTGCTGCTCGCCGATACTGCAACCCGGCGTGACATCGAGGATCCCGCCACGGTCGCCATGGTGGCCGACAGGGTGGGCCGACACGATGTCCTCGAGTTGCTCGCCGCCCTCACGCTGGCCGACGCCAAGGCCACCGGCCCGGCGGCGTGGAGTCCATGGAAGGCCGCGCTGGTGGAAGCGCTCGTGGCACGGGTGTCGGCGCAACTGGCCGGCCGACCTCCAGTGGAGTTGCCGGGTCCCAGCGAGGCCGAGCAGGCCGCTGAAGTTGCCGAGGGCGTCGTGGTGATGCACCGCGAGATCGGGGGGCTTGAGGAACTGACGATCGGCGCGCCGGCCTCCAGGGATGACCTGGCCGATGCGGCTGGGGTCCTCGCGCTGCACCGGTTGCAGGTGATCGACATGCGCGCCCGGACGACTGCGACCCGAGCGGTGAGTACCTGGCGGGTCACATCGGCGTTCGGCGAGCCGCCGGACGCGCAGCGGATTGCGGTCGACCTACGGCGCGTCGTCAATGGCACGCTGGACATCAAGGACCGACTGCGGCGCCGTGAGAACTCCTTCGAGGCATCTGCGGACACGCCCGCTCCTCGCGTGGTGGTGGTTCCGGGGGCCAGTGAGAGCGCCACCGTGATCGAGGTCCGAGCCGCGGACTCCGCGGGCCTGCTGCACCGGCTGCTGCGGGCAGTAGAAGACGTCGAGGCCACGATCAGAGCGGCCAAGGTCTCGACCTTGGGCCAGGACGTCGTGGATGTGTTCTACCTGGTGGGGGAGGATGGCCAGGTGCTATCGGGTCCCGGGACCGAAGCACTCCGCGCGTCGCTGATCGAGGCCGCGCAGGTGCCACTCCCCGCCCAGCCGGTCGACGGTTAGGCTGGGGCATCCGCGAAGTCAACCGAACTCGAGGCACCCGTGTTCGCAACCCTGTCTGACCGGCTCGCAGCCACGTTCAAGAACCTCCGTGGCAAGGGTCGGCTGTCCGAAGCCGACGTCGACGCCACGGTGCGTGAGATCCGCACCGCCTTGCTCGAGGCCGATGTCGCGCTACCCGTGGTGCGGGAGTTCTGTGCCCGGGTCAAGGAACGAGCCCTCGGGGCCGAGGTATCGGGTGCTCTGAACCCCGCCCAGCAGGTGGTGAAGATCGTCAACGAGGAACTCGTGACGATCCTGGGCGGCGAGACCAGGCGGATGAGGTTCGCCAAACGCCCGCCCACCGTCATCATGCTGCTCGGCCTGCAGGGGGCGGGCAAGACGACCCTCGCCGGCAAGCTCGCTCGGTGGCTATCCGAGCAGGGCCACCGACCGCTGCTGGTGGCCGCTGACCTCCAGCGCCCCAACGCGGTCGACCAGTTGACCGTGGTCGGTGAACGCGTAGGCGTGGGAGTTTTCGCGCCTGAACCGGGTAACGGGGTGGGTGATCCCGTCCAGGTGTCCCGGCGCGGCGTCTCGCACGCCACCGAGAACGGCTACGACGTCGTCGTGGTCGACACCGCGGGGCGACTGGCCATCGATGAGGATCTGATGAACCAGGCCCGGGGAATCCGGGATGCCGTGGACCCCGATGAGGTGCTGCTGGTCATCGACGCGATGATCGGCCAGGACGCGATCAACACGGCCGTGGCCTTCAATGAGGGCGTCGGCTTCGACGGCGTGGTTCTGACGAAGTTGGATGGCGACGCGCGAGGTGGCGCTGCGCTCTCGGTCCGGGAAGTCACCGGGCGGCCGATCATGTTCGCCTCCACGGGTGAGAAGCCGGAGGATTTCGAACCGTTCCATCCCGATCGGATGGCATCGCGGATCCTCGACATGGGCGACATGATGACCCTGATCGAGCAGGCGGAGCGGGCTTTCGATGCCGACCAGGCGGCAGCCATGGCCGACAAGATGGCCCGCGGCGACGACTTCACGCTGGAGGACTTCCTCGAGCAGATGCAGGCCGTGAAGAAGATGGGGTCCATCGGAAAACTGATGGGAATGCTGCCCGGAATGGCCGATGCCCGCAAGCAGCTGGAGTCCCTCGACGAACGTGAAATCGATCGGGTGACCGCGATCATCCGCTCCATGACTCCGGAGGAACGGCGCAATTCGAGCATCCTCAATGGTTCCCGTCGCGCCCGGGTTGCCAAGGGCTCTGGCGTTCACGTCAGTGAGGTCAACAACCTGCTCGAGCGCTTCAGCCAGGCACAGAAGATGATGAGGAAGATGAGTTCGGGCATTCCCGGCATGCCTGGGAGCAGCAAGAAGTCGAAGGCGCGCGGAGGCGGATCATCCCAACGCAAGGCCAAGAAGGGCCGAAGCGGGAACCCGGCGAAACGTGCCCAGCAAGAGGCAGCGGCCGCTTTGAATCCTGCAGCGCAACCGGGGGCGGGGCTGCTTCAGCCGGGCGGCAACAACGGCGTTCCGGGCCGTGACCCGCTGGCCGCTGCCGGTTCGGTGCCGGAGTTGCCACCTGAGCTGCGCCGCATGCTCGGCGACAAGTAGGCCGAAGTGGCGCCCCTCGGGGCTCCGGAGTGAGCGCGCTCTGGCAGAATGAGCATCGAAATCCGGCCGAGGGGCCCTCTTCCCCGACTCCGGAGTCATCGTGGCCGTCCGTGTCGGCACCCCACGTCGATACGCACGTCCTGACCTTTACATCTTTGGAGAACAGCGCCCCGTGGCCGTCAAGATCAAACTGAAGCGTCTAGGCAAGATCCGTAACCCGCAGTACCGCATCGTCGTCGCCGACTCACGCACCAAGCGCGACGGTCGCGCGATTGAGGAGATCGGTCGCTACGAGCCCAAGCAGGACCCCTCACTGATCGAGGTCGATTCCGATCGTGTGCAGTACTGGCTCGGGGTCGGGGCCCAGCCAACCGAGGCCGTGCGCGCCCTGCTGCGGGTGACCGGGGATTGGCAGAAGTTCACCCAGGAGCCCGGCTCCGAAGGCACGCTGCGGGTCAAGGAGGCCAAGGCCGACAAGTCCGTGGCGTATGCAAGTGCCGTGGAAGAGGCGGCCAAGATCGGCGACCAGCCGGCGAAGCCGAAACTCGCGCCGAAGAGTGAGGATGCGGCTGAGGCGAAGAAGTCCGAGGCGGCTGAGATCGCCGAGGGCAACGCGGAGGTCGCTGAGCTGGCCGAGGCCGAGACGGCTGCGGAGGAACTGGCGGAGGCCGCCGACGAGGTTGCGGAGAAGGCCACCGATGTCCAGGCGGCCGAGGCCGAGGTTGTGGCCGACGAGTCCGGAACCAAGGAGTAGGCGACAATGGTCGCCAGCGAGGCGCTCGAGCACCTGGTGCGAGGGATCGTGGAGCACCCCGACGACGTCGTCGTGCGGGAGCGGCGCAACCGTAACCGCGGCGACAGCCTCACAGTCCGGGTCAACCCAGACGACATGGGGCGCGTGATCGGACGTGCGGGTCGAACCGCGTCGGCGATCCGGACGGTCGTCAAGGCCGTGAGCGGTGGCCGTGGAGTTCGTATCGACTTCCTCGACGCCGGCGAGCGCTGACCTGCGCATCGTCGTCGGTCGGATCGGGCGGGCTCACGGTCTCCGTGGGCAGGTGGCCGTTGAGCCCCGAACCGATGAGCCTGAGGTTCGGTTCGCGCCGGGCGCGCAGGTGTTCGCGCAGGACGGGGCCGAGTTTGTCGTGTCCGCCACGAGCTGGCACTCAGGACGGATGCTGGTGTCCTTCGTCGGTGTCGACGATCGGACGGCGGCGGAGGCACTTCGCGGAACCGTCCTCGAGATCGACGTGGACCCCAAGACCCTCCCCGCGGAAGCGGAGTCGTTCTACGACCATCAACTCATCGGTCTGACCGCGCAGACGCCGAACTCGGAGAACCTGGGCACCGTGTCCGACGTGGTGCACGCCCCTGGGCAGGACCTGCTCATCGTTCTGACCCGCCAGGGGCAGGAGGTGATGGTGCCGTTCGTGGCGCAGATCGTCCCGGAGGTCGACATCGACGGCGGCCGGGTGATCGTTTCAGCCCCAGACGGAATGTTCGACATCGATGAGTCGACCAACGACCTCGACCGGTCCTCGTGATGGCGCAGCGCGCGAGTGGCCCCGACGCCGTGCTCGAAGTCGATGTGGTGACGATCTTCCCGGAGTATCTGGCGCCGCTGGAACTGTCGTTGGTCGGCAAGGCCATCGACGCCGGCATCCTCCAGCTGTCCATCCACGACCTTCGTGATTACGCGGACGACCGCCATCGAACGGTCGACGACAGTCCCTACGGCGGCGGGCCCGGCATGGTGATGCGCCCGGACGTGTGGGGAAGGGCGCTCGACGCGGTGCTTGGCGACGCGGTGCTTGGCGAAACCGCGAACGGTCAGGATCAAGGTGAGGACGGCGTCGACGAGACCGGCGGGGCCACCCTGCTCGTGGTCCCCTCGCCATCGGGCAGTCCTTTCACCCAGGCCATTGCCGCCGAATTCGCCGGCGCGGACAGGCTGGTCTTCGCCTGTGGTCGGTACGAGGGCATCGACTCCCGCGTTGCCGAGCACTACCGCGGACGGCTTGCGGTGCGCGAAGTCAGTGTCGGAGATGTGGTCATCGCCGGTGGTGAAGCCGTGGTGCTCGTTGTGGTCGAGGCCGTCGCCCGCCTGCTGCCGGGCGTGTTGGGAAATTCCGAGAGTGCAACGGATGACTCTTTCGCGCCGGAGCGCGAGGGGTGGGCCCTGGAAGGGCCGATCTTCACCCGCCCGCCGGTCTGGCGCGGGCTGGCGGTACCGCCGGTACTGCTTTCGGGGGACCATCAGGCCATTCGGGTTTGGCGGGCGGAGCAGTCGCGACTGCGGACAGCGACCGTGCGGCCCGAGCTACTCCCCGACGAGTCCGGGCTGCACACCCGCGGAAGTCAGCCGTTGCCCGACGACACGGCCTCATCGGGGGATGAGTCGGCGACATCCCCTGCGGATTGACCAGGGTGGGCGGTCAGACTTGGCCGCAGAAGGTCGCGTCCACCGTCCTTACCGCCCTGTCGAAAGGGTGACCAGGTCGTGTGTGGCAGACTGGAGGCCTTCCGGAGCGCCTCTTCCTGCCGTAGGGGGATCCAGCGCGATGAGCGGAAGTCGACCCGGAGGTTCCTCGTCCGGGTGCACAAATGGCCGATAACC
>CAYMPK010000022.1:0-1999 GCA_964392145.1 uncultured Actinomycetes bacterium
CGGCAACGTGCACGGCGTCTACAAGCCCGGCAATGTGGTGCTCACGCCCAAGATGCTCGACGACATCCAGAAGGCGGTCGGCGAGAAGTATGGCGTGGACAAGCCGTTCGACCTGGTGTTCCACGGTGGCTCCGGGTCGCTGCTGGAAGAGATCCGCGAAGCGCTCGACTACGGCGTGGTCAAGATGAACGTCGACACCGACACCCAGTACGCCTACACCCGTCCGGTCGCCGGCTGGATGATGGAGAACTACGACGGCGTGCTCAAGGTCGACGGCGAGGTCGGGAACAAGAAGAAGTACGACCCCCGCGCGTGGAACCGTGTCGCGGAGTCGGGGATGGCTGCTCGCATCGTCGAGGCCTGCACCGACCTTCGGAGCGTCGGCACGAAGATGAACTAGCCGCCCTTTCGCGCAGACGGCCGCTGCGGGCCGGACCTCCCTGATCGGAGGTTCAGCCCGTGGCGGCCGTTTCGGTCTGCACATGCGACGGGCCGCGCGTGCGCTCGGACCTCTCCTCCCACGGGCTTCCCGGGATCGACAGCGAGACCGGTACGCTTGGGCGTCGCGGTGCCAACCGCACATCCGAAGTCTGAGGGGAAGATCAGCCATGCCCGCAATAGTGCTCGTCGGCGCCCAATGGGGCGATGAGGGCAAAGGCAAGGCGACCGACCTGCTCGGTGGTCGGGTCGACTACGTGGTCCGCTATCAGGGCGGCAACAACGCCGGTCACACCGTAGTCATCGGCGACGAGAAGTACGCCCTGCATCTGCTGCCCTCCGGCATCCTCAGCCCGGACACCGTGCCGGTCATCGGCAACGGGGTGGTGATAGATCCACGGGTCCTGATGTCCGAGATCACCGGACTCGAGGAGCGCGGCATCGACGCCTCGCGGCTGCGGATCTCCACCAACGCGCACCTGATAGCGCCCTACCACATCGCCATCGACAAGGTCAGCGAACGTTATCTGGGCAATGCCCGCATCGGTACCACGGGTCGCGGCATCGGACCGGCCTACATGGACAAGATCGGACGGATCGGCCTGCGAGTGCAGGACCTGTTCGACCCCGGCATCCTCTCGGCCAAGATCGAGGGCGCGCTCGCAAAGCACAACCAGGTTCTCGTCAAGGTGTTCAACCGCCGCGCACTGGAGGCCGACCGTGTCACCGAGGAGCTCCTCGCCTATGCCGATGCCTTCGCCCCGCTGGTGGCCGACACCGGACTGCTGCTCAACGACGCCCTGGACGCGGAGGAGGTAGTCCTGCTGGAGGGCTCCCAAGGGACCCTGTTGGACATCGACCACGGCACGTACCCGTTCGTCACGTCCTCGAACCCGACCTCAGGTGGGGCCTGCGCCGGATCCGGTATCGGACCAACGCGCATCTCCCGGGTCATCGGGATCTTGAAGGCGTATACGACCCGCGTGGGCGCAGGGCCGTTCCCCACCGAACTGCATGACGCCGACGGGGACCTGCTGCGAACCACCGGTGGCGAGGTGGGAGTCACCACCGGCCGCGACCGTCGTTGCGGTTGGTTCGACGCACCGATCGCGCGGTACGCCACCCGCGTCAACGGACTCACCGACTACTTCCTGACCAAACTGGACGTGCTGAGCGTCTTCGACGAGATCCCGGTGTGCGTGGCCTACGAGATCGATGGCCGCCGCGTCGACGAACTGCCGGCGAACCAGACCGACTTCCATCACGCAGCGCCGATCTACGAGATCCTGCCCGGCTGGCGAGAGGACATCAGCGGCGCCCGCGAACTCGGCGATCTGCCTCCGGCGGCCCGCTCCTACGTGCAGTTTCTCGAGGACCAATCTGGCTGCCGGATTTCCGCTATCGGGGTCGGTCAGGATCGCGACGCCACCATCAGAGTGCGGGATCTGCTCGACTAGCGGTCGGCGTTCCCGGAAGTTGCACCGACTCGGCCGACAATCCGCCGGGCACCTCGAAGACCGTGGTTGCGGTGAAGCCGGAGGCCGCCGGTCCGCCGGTGAGC